>NCCY01000031.1:0-14313 GCA_002279855.1 Rhizobiales bacterium 12-68-15 | reverse complement strand
GGCGAGCGTCCAGCAAAAAAGCCGGGTCTTGATGGGTCGCAGGACTTGCGGAGATACGCGCGCCCATCTAGAACAGATCAGGAACATGCGCAGCAGCCGCATCTTTTTGGTGGACAATCCCCCTCGCGCTTGCCTGTGCGCAGGGGAAGACTAGGTTGCGGGAGCGCGCCGGAAGGCGGGTCTCAGGGATATGAAGCGGAGAAGAGAATGGCCGGCAGCGTCAACAAGGTGATCCTGATCGGCAATCTTGGCCGTGATCCCGAAATCCGCTCGTTCCAGAATGGCGGGCGGGTGTGCAATCTGCGCATCGCGACCTCGGAGACGTGGCGCGACAAGGCCTCTGGCGAGCGGCGCGAGCGCACCGAATGGCACACGGTCGCCATCTTCAACGAAAACCTCGTGGGCGTGGCCGAGCGGTTCCTGAAGAAGGGATCGAAGGTCTATGTCGAGGGTCAGCTCGAGACCCGCAAGGCCACCGACAATCAGGGCCAGGAGCGCTATTTCACCGAAGTGGTGCTGCGCCCCTATCGCGGTGAACTCACCCTTCTGGATGGTCGCTCCGGTGGGGGCTCCGGTGGTGAGGGTGGCGACGATTATGCCGCCGGCGGCTCCGATTTCGGATCGTCCAGCCCTATGGGCGGCGGCGGCGGTGGCGGCTTCAGCGGCGGCGGGAATTTTGGCGGCGGTTCGTCGGGTGGCGGCGCGCGGCGTCCTGCCCCCGCGAGCCGGCCGTCGGACGACATGGACGACGAAATCCCGTTCTGATCTGCGTTCTGCGCGACCATCGGGCGCGCCTTCGGCTTCCCGAAACCGGGACGCCGTGTTCTCCTGACCCAGCCGGGGGCGGATCACTGCCTCCGGAGGCGCAATGGCAAGAGGGCTGTTCGGGCGTGGCGGATTGCCGCCCGCGAAACCGCCCTCTGTCCGCGCGCGTTCGTTCGTGTGAGGCGGCCGGCAGCGGTTCGTCGGGCGCTCGGGCAATCGCAGAGGGAGGTCGGGATGAGTGGCATGGGGCCGCGCCGGATGGGGCGCATGGTTTCAACTTTCCGGAGCGGCTGCGGTGCCATTGCCGGCGCGCTCCTGCTGGCGACCGCCCTGTTCGCGGTGCCGGATCCGGCGCGGGCGCTTGACGAGATCGTCAAGAAGCAGACCTTCGTCCTGCCCACTTACACCACGGTGGGCGGAGCCGCTCTGCGTGACGTGAAGGTCGGCTGGGAAGCCTATGGCACGCTCAATGCCGACAAGAGCAATGTGATCCTCATCACCCACTTTTTCTCCGGCTCCAGCCATGCTGCCGGCCGCTACAAGGCAGACGATGCCGCTCCCGGCTATTGGGACGCCATCATCGGCCCCGGCAAGCCCCTCGACACCGACAAATATTACATCCTGTCCTCGGACACGCTGGTCAATCTCAACGCCCACGATCCGAACGTGGTGACCACAGGCCCGGCCACCATCTCTCCCGAAACCGACAAGCCCTACGGCACCCGTTTTCCGGTGGTGACCATCAGGGATTTCGTGAATGTGCAAAAGGCCCTGCTGGACAGCCTCGGCATCACCAAGCTGCATGCCGTGATGGGGCCGTCCATGGGTGCGCTCCAGGTGTATGAATGGGCGACCGGGTATCCGGAGGCGGTGGGTCGCGCAATCCCGGTGATCGGCGCCGGGGAGGCCGATGGCTGGCTGGTGGGATGGCTGGATGCCTGGGCGACGCCGATCCGTCTCGATCCGAATTTCAACAACGGCAATTATTATGGCGGCAGCCCGCCCAATCAGGGGCTCGCCGCGGCGCTGAAGCTGGTGACACTGAGCGCTGGTGCCCCGCCCTGGACCAACGCCACCTTCGGGCGCAAATGGACAGAGGCCAGCAAGAATCCTGCCCTCTCGCTGGACAATCACTATGCCATCGAGACCCGGCTTGACGAGATCGCGGCCGCCCGCGCCAAGCTCTCGGATGCGAACCACTTCCTGTATCTGGTGAAGGCCAACCAGGTGTTCGCGGCGGGTGGCGATGTTGGCCTCAATCGCATCCGGGCGCCGGTGCTCATTATTTCGGCGGATGATGACATCCTGTTCCATCCGGCGGCCATCCAGCGCACGGCAGACGAGATCCGCAAGGGTGGAGCGTCCGTGGAGCAGGTCAAGATTGGCGGCGGACGGGGGCACCTCAACGGCATTGCGAACGTGCAGGAGGCAGGCGAGTCGATCCGCAAATTCCTCGCCCGGTAGCGCGGCGCTCACGTCATCGCGGCGCGGTCTGCAGGTCAAACCGCGCCTGCCGCTCCGGCACTTCGACAAATCCTTGATTTTCAAGGCTCCACGTCCGGTCCGGGCGGCGCGTTTCGCTGGCGTGCGGGGTTTGAATCGGCTAGAAGAAACCAGCCTTTTCTCAAGGAAAGACGTGCGTTTTGGCAGATAATGATAGCCCGGCCGGCGGCGGAGTGCTGCCTTCGGAAATCCGTCCGGTCTCCATCACCGAAGAACTTTCGCGGTCCTATCTCGATTACGCGATGAGCGTGATCGTTTCCCGAGCGCTGCCGGATGTGCGCGACGGGCTGAAGCCGGTTCATCGTCGCATCCTGTTTTCGATGCATGAGAACGGCTATCTCTGGAACCGCTCCTACCGCAAGTCGGCCCGTGTGGTCGGCGACGTGATCGGTAAATACCATCCGCACGGCGATCAGGCCGTCTATGACGCGCTCGTCCGCATGGCGCAGACCTTCTCCATGCGCCTGCCGCTGGTGGATGGTCAGGGCAATTTCGGCTCGGTGGACGGCGATCCTCCGGCGGCCATGCGCTACACCGAAGTGCGTATGGAAAAGGTCACCCAGTCCTTGCTGGACGACCTCGACAAGGACACGGTCGACTTTCAGGAGAATTACGACGGCAGCGAGAAGGAGCCCACGGTCCTTCCGGCACGTTTCCCGAACCTCCTCGTGAACGGCGCGGGCGGCATTGCCGTCGGCATGGCCACCAATATCCCGCCGCACAATCTGGCCGAGATCATCGACGGCACCATCGCGCTGATGGATGATCCGCTGATGCCGCCCGAGGGGCTGCTCGACTACATCCAGGGGCCGGACTTCCCGACCGGCGGTCTCATCCTCGGACGCTCCGGCATCCGGCAGGCGCTGCTCACCGGCCGCGGCTCGGTTGTTGTGCGCGCCCGGGTCACCATCGAGGCCATTCGCAAGGAGCGGGAAGCGCTCATCATCACCGAGATTCCCTATCAGGTGAACAAGGCGACGATGATCGAGAAGATTGCCGAACTGGTGCGCGACAAGCGCCTGGAAGGCATCTCCGAGATTCGCGACGAGTCCGACCGCGACGGGATGCGGGTGGTCATTGAGATCAAGCGCGACGCGCAGGCCGATGTGGTGCTCAACAATTTGTACCGAATGACGCCACTGCAGTCGTCATTCGGCGCGAACATGGTCGCGCTCTCCGGCGGCAAGCCGTCGGTCATGACGCTGCACGACATGCTCACCGCCTTCATCGCGTTTCGCGAAGAGGTTGTGAGCCGGCGCACGAAATTCCTGCTGCGCAAGGCGCGGGATCGCGCCCACGTCTTGGTCGGCCTTGCCATCGCCGTTGCCAATATCGATGAAATCATTCGCCTTATCCGTACGGCTCCCGATCCGGCATCAGCCCGCGAGTCGCTCATGGGCCGTGATTGGCCGGCTAAGGACATGGCGCCGCTGATCGCCCTGATCGCGGATCCCCGCCATTCGCTCGGCGCGGACGGGACCTATCGCCTGTCCAACGAGCAGGCCCGTGCGATCCTCGATCTGCGGCTCCAGCGCCTCACCGCGCTCGGCCGGGACGAGATTGCCGAGGAGCTGGACAAGCTTGCCGCCGAGATTGCCGACTATCTGGAAATTCTCGGCAGCCGCCAGCGCATCATCGATATCGTCCGCAGCGAGATGCTGGCCATCAAGGAGGAGTTCAACACTCCGCGCCGCAGCGAGATCGTGGAAGGGGTGGGGGACCTTGAGGACGAGGACCTGATCCAGCGCGAGGAGATGGTGGTGACCGTCTCCCATGCCGGCTATGTCAAGCGCGTGCCGCTTTCCACGTATCGGGCGCAGCGGCGCGGCGGCAAGGGCCGCTCGGCCATGCAGACCCGCGACGAGGATTTCGTCACGCGGCTGTTCGTGGCCTCCACCCATGCGCCGGTTCTGTTCTTCTCGTCCAAGGGCAAGGTCTACAAGCTGAAGGTGTGGCGCCTGCCCGCCGCCGCCCCGCAGGCGCGCGGCAAGGCCCTCATCAACATCCTGCCGCTGGAGCCGGACGAGCGCATCACCTCCATCGTGCCGCTGCCCGAGGAGGCGGATTCGGAAGGCCGGATCCAGATCATGTTCGCCACCACGGGCGGCACCGTGCGCCGCAATGCGCTGGCGGATTTCTCGCAGGTCAACCGCAACGGCAAGATCGCCATGAAGCTGGACGAGGGCGACGCCATCGCCTCGGTCCAGCTTTGCACGGAGGATGACGACATCCTCCTCACCACGGCGAACGGCGCCTGCATCCGCTTCCCCGTCACCGAAGTGCGCCTGTTCAAGGGGCGCGATTCGGTGGGCGTGCGCGGTATCCGGCTCGAAGAGGGGGACACCGTCATCTCCATGGCGGTCATTCACCATTCCGATGCCAGCGCCGAAGTGCGTCTCGCCTATCTGCGCCGGGCCAATGCGGTGCGCCGCGCCGCCGTCCCGCAGGGCGATGAGCCCGAGGAGGTGCTTGCCCCGGATGTGGACGGCGAGGAGGCCGTGACCGTGGAGGGCGAGATGGATCTCGAACTCTATGCGCAGATGAGCGCGGCGGAGCAGTTCATCCTGACCTTGTCGGAGAACGGCTACGGCAAGCGCACCTCGTCCTATGAATACCGGGTCACGGGCCGCGGCGGCAAAGGCATTGTCGCCATGGCGGTCAATGATCGCAACGGCCGGCTCGCGGCATCCTTCCCGGTGGAGCAGCAGGACCAGATCATGCTGGTCACGGATGGCGGTCAGCTGATCCGGTGCCCGGTGGACGGCATTCGCATCGTCGGCCGCGCCAGCCAGGGCGTCATCGTGTTCGACACCGCCGAAGGCGAGCGCGTTGTTTCGGTGGAGCATATCCCCGAAGAGGAAGATGCCGTAGACGTTGGGGGCGAGGGCAACGGCGACGTCGCCTGAGCCCGCTCCTCACGCCGCTTCCCGGCGCGCCGTCAGGTCGCGCCGGGGCGAGGCCCCGAACATGCGGGAATAATCCCGGCTGAACTGCGACACGCTCTCATAGCCCACATCAAAGGCGGCAGCGGAGACGGCATGCCCTCCCGCGAGGATGCGGTGCCTCGCCTCGATCAGCCGGAGCTGTTTCTGGAATTGCAGCGGCGTCAGGGTCGTCGCCGCCTTGAAATGGTGGTGAAACGCGGACGCGCTCATGCCCGCCGCCTCCGCCAGGCGCCGAACCGGCAAAGGCCGCGCAAATTCCGTGCGCAGCACCGCCACCGCGCGGGCGATGCGCTGGGCGTGCCCCTCGGGGCGGGCCAGACGCCGGAGCAGGGCGCCATGTCGCCCGTGCAGCAGCCAGTAATGCAGTTCCTTGAGGATGGCGGGCCGCAGGATGGCCTGCGCGTCGGCGCGCTCCGGCAGGAACACGAGGCGCTGAATGCAATCGGCGATCTGTCCGTCGGTCTCGCTCACCAGGATGCGCGGCATGGCTTCCTCTGGCTGGGGCGGCACGGTCGAAAGCTCCCCCAGCATGTCGCGCAGCAGGCCGAGGTCGAGATCCTGCGACACGGCGAGGTAGGGCGCTGCGGGGCTGGCGCCGGTCACGCGCCCCTGAAGCGGCATGTCGGCACTGACCAGCAGCGTCTGCCCAGCCTCGAATCGCCAGGTGCCAGACGCCCCCGTGACCTCCTTGGCGCCCTGGAGGACAAGGCAGAGCATCGGCACGTAAATGGTGTGGAGATAGCCCGTCGGCGCGTCGGCGCGGGCATAGTGCAGGCCATCGGCCCCGGTGATCACCAGCCCCTCGCGGTCCGGTGCGCCGTCGGTGCGTGACCGGACCCGTTGCAGAATGTCGTCGGCAATCATGGGGGGCCTGATCTTCTGTGCGTTGCTTCCCAGGATCCCACATTAGCGTTCCGCCGCGCGGCGTGAAGGGGATCTGGAGGATCAGGCAAGTGTTCCGCAGCATCCGGCAAGCGTCCGGGAGTGCGGATGGCTAGGGTCCGCTCATCCCGAACGGAGTTGACCTGATGACCGAGAACCCTTCGAAAACCTCTCCCGTCGCCCTCGTCACCGGCGGCAGCCGTGGGCTTGGCCGCGCCACGGTTCTTGCGCTGGCGGGGCGTGGCGTGGATGTCATCCTCACCTACCAGTCCCGTGCGGCGGAGGCGGAGGCCGTCTGCCGCGAGGTGGCGGCGCTCGGCCGCCATGCGGTCGCCCTGCGGCTCGACGTGGGCAAGAGCGCGAGCTTCCCGGCCTTTGCCGAGGAGGTTCGGACAAGTCTGGCAGGGCCGTTCGGCCGAACCACGTTCGACCATCTCGTAAACAATGCGGGCATCGGCCTGCATGCCTCGTTTGCGGACACATCGGAGGAGACATTTGACCTCCTGATGAACATTCATCTGAAAGGCACGTTCTTCCTCACCCAAAAGCTTCTGCCCCTCATCGCGGATGGCGGGTCCATCGTGAACCTGTCCAGCGGCCTCGCGCGCTTCTCCATGCCTGGCTATGCGGCCTACGCAGTCATGAAGGGCGGCATCGAGGTAATGACGCGTTACATGGCCTCCGAGCTGGGTGCGCGAGGCATCCGCGTGAACACGGTTGCGCCGGGGGCCATCGAGACCGATTTCGGCGGCGGAGCGGTGCGGGACAATGCCGATCTCAACAACGTCATCGCGTCCGCCACGGCGCTGGGCCGTGTTGGGCTCCCCGAGGATATCGGCCGCATGATCGCGGGCGTGGTCGGCGACGATTTCGGCTGGGTGAATGGTCAGCGGATCGAGGTCGCCGGCGGCATCCATCTCTGAGAACTGCCACATGAGGCGGAAGGGGCGGTCGTCGGACCGCCCCTTTTGCCGTTCGCAGGCGATGCAGGCGGCGGTACCGGGCGTGTCCCCATTGCGCGCAATCGCGCGGCGGGATAACGCTTGCCGCCCATGAACGCCGCCCACATCGCCCGCACCGCCATTTATGCCGGATCATTCGATCCGCCCACCAACGGCCATCTGGACGTGGTGCGCTCGGCCTGCCGGCTGGCAGACCGGCTCGTGATCGCCGTCGGCATCCATCCCGGCAAGACGCCTGTCTTCACGCCCGAGGCGCGCATGGAAATGCTGCGCGAGGTGTGCGGCCCCGTCGCGGCGGAAGAGGGTGCGATCCTGGAGGTCATCACCTTCGACAATCTGGTGGTCGAGGCCGCCCGCAAGTCCGGCGCGGGACTGCTGATCCGTGGCCTGCGCGACGGCACCGATCTCGACTATGAAATGCAGATGGCCGGCATGAACGGCACCATGTCGCCGGACATCCAGACTGTCTTCCTGCCCGCATCGCCCCGCGTGCGCCCCATCACCGCCACCTTGGTGCGGCAGATCGCGGCCATGGGCGGGGATGTCTCCGCCTTCGTTCCTCCGGCCGTGCTCGCGCGCCTTAAAAGCCGGTTCCCATCCTGATCGCTCGCGCGGCCGGAACGCGGCGCGCGAAACTGAGGAGAGCCTTCATGCGCAATCTGTTTGCCCGCCTGTCCGGAGCCGTCATGGTGGCGGCCGCGCTTCTGGTGGCGCTGCCCGCCTTGGCGCAGGCGCCGAAGACCGACCCGCAAAACACGCTCTATCTGGAAACCACCTATGGCCGGGTGGTCATTGCCCTGCGTCCGGACCTTGCGCCCAAGCATGTGGAGCGTCTGAAGCTGCTGGCCCGCGAGGGTTTCTATAACAATGTCCCGTTCCACCGGGTCATTGACGGCTTCATGGCCCAGACCGGCGACGGCCAGAACGGCAATGGCACGGGCGGTTCCAAGTATCCCAACCTTCCGGCGGAATTCTCCAAGACCCCGTTCGTGCGCGGCACCGTGGGCATGGCCCGCGCCTCTTCGCCGGACAGCGCCAATTCGCAGTTCTTCATCTGCTTCGACGCTTCGCCCTTCCTGAACGGCCAGTACACGGTCGTGGGCGAGGTGGTGTCCGGCATGCAGTTCGTCGACAAACTGAAGAAGGGCTCGTCCGCAAACAACGGCACGGTCACCAATCCGGACAAGATCGTGAAGATGCAGGTCGCCGCCGACGTGAAGTGAGGCAAGGCGACCGAGACAGGGAAGGGGCGCGCAGTCGCGCGTGCCCCGCAACACGCAAAGGAGCAGCCCATGGCTGACGAAGTGATCGTCCTGGAAACCACCAAGGGCGAAGTGGTCATCGGCCTGCGGCCGGATCTCGCGCCGGGCCATGTGGCCCGCATCAAGGAACTGGTGGCCGAAGGGTTTTACAACGGCGTGCCGTTCCACCGCGTCATCGAAGGCTTCATGGCGCAGACCGGCGATCCGACCGGCACCGGCATGGGCGGCTCGGGCAAGAAGCTGAAGGCCGAGTTCAATCGCCAGCCGCACAAGCGCGGCACGGTTTCCATGGCCCGCGCGGCGAGCCCGGATTCCGGCGACAGCCAGTTCTTCATCTGCTTCGCCGATGCCCGCTTCCTCGACGGCCAGTATACCGTTTGGGGCGAGGTGATCTCGGGCATGGACAATGTGGACCAGATCAAGCGCGGCGAGCCCGTGAAGGATCCGGACACCATCGTCAAGGCGACCCTGCGCGCGCAGGAAGCGTGAACTGCGGCGCTTTCAAAAGTGGCGCATCGGGAATGGCCGACCCTGCGGGTCGGCCATTTTCACATGCTGCCCCGTGCCTGACACAGCCGCACGCCGCCGACAGGCGGGAGACCGCGCGGCGTGATCCTGCCTCCGACCCGCGCTATGATGCGCCGGCCGGAAGTGACGGCCCTATCCACGTTCCTGTTCAGAGCGGCCCATGCGCGCCTTAGGTACTGTCTCGCCCATCCTCGTCGTCGGCCCCTCCTGGGTGGGCGACATGGTCATGGCGGGAAGTCTCATCGAGAGCCTGCGCATCCGTGAGCCGGGGCGCCCCATTGATGTGATTGCGCCGCCGTCCGCCCTCCCCATCGCCCGGCTGATCCGGGGCGTCCGGCGCACCATTCCGCTTGGCCTCGGCCATGGGGAGTTTGGCCTAGTGGCCCGCTGGAAGGCGGGGCGCGCTTTGCGCGATGAGTGCTACGGCAAGGCCATCATCCTCCCGCGCGCCTTCAAGGCCGCCATCGTGCCGTTCGCCGCCGGTATTCCGGAGCGCATCGGCTACGCCGCCGAAGGGCGCAGCATTCTTCTGACCGAGGCGCGCCAGGATCGCGACCGGAAGACCGCCCGCACCATCGATCGCTTCGTCGCGCTCGGCGCGCCGCAGGGCGACCAGCTCCGCGCGCCGCGTCCGGTCCTGCATTTGCCGGATGGCGCGCTGGAGGCGGCAAACTCGCGCTTTCCGCTGGCGGGGGAGGGGCCTGTCATGGCCTTGTGTCCCGGCGCCGAATACGGACCGGCCAAGCGCTGGCCGGCGGCGCGGTTCGCCCGTCTCGCCGCCATGGCGCATGCGGCGGGGTACCGCGTGCGGGTTATGGGCGGGCCGAAGGATGCGCCCATCGGCGAGGAGATTGCGGCGCTGGCCGGCGTGCCCGTGGACATGCTCGCGGGCCGCACCAGCCTTCTGGAAGCCGCCGCCATTCTCGGCGGAGCGGATGTTGTGATCTCCAACGATTCCGGCCTGATGCATGTGGCCGGAGCGCTCGATCGTCCCCTGGTCGTGCTCTATGGCTCCTCCTCCGAGAAGCTGACGCCGCCTACGGGTCCCCGCTCCGTGGTGGTCTCCCACGACCTTCCCTGCCGCCCCTGCCTGAAACGCGAATGCCCCCTCGGCACGCTCGCCTGCTTCGAGGCCATCCAGCCCAGCGAGGTGCTGGCGGCGGCCGTGCGGGTGCGGGGATGAAGCTTCTCATCATCAAGCTGTCCTCGCTCGGGGACGTGGTGCACACATTCCCGGCGCTGACGGATGCCATGGGCCGCGTTCCCGGATTGACCGTGGACTGGGCCGTGGAAGAGGCGCTGGTGCCGCTGGTGCGGCTGCACCCTGCCGTCCGCCGCGTCATTCCGGTTCCTCTCCGCCGGCTGCGCAAGCGGCCCTTCTCCGCCTGGCAATCGGAAGAGGGCCGCGCCTTGCGCGCCGCTTTGCGGGAGGAGCGCTACGATCTCGTCATCGATGCGCAGGGGCTGATGAAAAGCGCGATGATCGCAGCCTTCGCGCGGGGGCGGCGCCACGGCTTCGGCTGGGGCTCGGCGCGGGAAGGCCTTGCGACCTTGTTCTATGGCGCACGCCATGTGATTCCCGAGACAGAACATATGGCCCTGCGCATCCGCCGGCTGTTTGCCGCCGTGCTCGGATATTCGCTGGAGGGCCTGCCCGTCGATGCGGGCCTCAGCGTCCTGCCCCGACCCGCGGCCGCGCCCTATCTGCTGCTGCTGCACGGCACCACCTGGAACACCAAGACATGGACCGTGGAGCGCTGGCGGGAACTGAGCCGCATCGCTCATGAGGCCGGCCTCGAAAGCCGCATGTTTGCCCTGGGCGAGCGGGAAACCGCCCGCGCGCAGGCCATCATGCAGGACATGCCCTGGATCTCGGTGGAGCCGCCCGCGCCCATCGACCAGCTCGCGCCCCTCATAGCGGGGGCTGCCGGGGTGGTGGCGGTGGATTCGGGACTGGGGCATCTCGCGGCGGCGCTGGGCGTGCCGACAGTTGGCCTTTACGGCCCGACGGACACCCGTCTCACGGGGCTGTATGGCCCCCGCGTGACGGAACTGACCTCCGTTCGCGCCTGTGCGCCGTGCGAGAAGGGGCGGTGCAAGGTGGCGCCGGAGACCGTGGAGGGCCCGCCGTGCATGGTGGACCATCCGGCGCTTGGCGCTTGGCGCGGTCTCGCCATGCTGGGCATGGGGAAGGCCGACGCCATGGACAAGAACGGCCGCGCCATGGCACAGGGTTCATGAGCCCGGTCCGTTGGCACAGCATCCGGTCGGCGGGACGGTCTCGGTCCATTTGTTGAGGGACTGATCTTCTGTCCGGGCTGGTTCTGCCCGATCGGATCGGCCTCTCGGCCTGCCCTGCGGACAGGGCGGGCCCTTGTGAGGGGCAGCTTGCTCCCGAGGTGGCGTACATGACCCTTGGCGGCTCCCGTGATCTGGTGATCGTCACCGGCGGCGCGGGCTTCATCGGCTCCAATATCGCGCGCGGACTGGCCGAGGACGGCCTGCGCGTCATCGTTTGCGACTGGCTGGAGCGCGACAGCAAGTGGCGCAACATCAGCGATATTCCGCTGGAAGACGTCATTGCGCCCGAGGCGCTCCTCGACTTTCTGGAGCGGCAGGCGGGGCGGGTGCAGGCGGTGATCCATATGGGCGCCATCTCGGCCACCACCGAGACCGACGGCGACCTCATCATTGCCCGCAACATCCGCCCGACGCTTGACCTGTGGGATCTGTGTGCCCGCAAGGGCCTGCGCTTCTTCTATGCCTCGTCCGCCGCCACCTATGGGGACGGTGCGTCGGGCTTTGGCGATTCGGAGGCGATGGCGGACCTCCTCGCCCTCGCGCCGCTCAACCTCTACGGCTGGAGCAAGCTGATGGCGGACCGGCGCTTCCTGTCCGATGCGGCCGCCGGCCGTCCATGCCCGCCGCAATGGGCCGGCCTGCGCTTCTTCAACGTCTATGGCCCGCGTGAGGACCACAAGGGCGACATGCGCTCGGTGATCCACAAGATCTATCCCACCGCCGCCAACGGCGGGGAGGTGACGCTGTTCAAGTCCCATGACCCCGCTTACGAGGATGGCGGCCAGTTGCGCGATTTCGTCTATGTGGGCGATTGCGTGAATGTGGTGCGCTGGCTGATGGAGGCGCCGGAGGCCAGCGGCATCTTCAATGTGGGCACGGGGGCAGCCCGGAGCTTCGCAGATCTCGCCCGCGCTGTGTTCGCCGCCGCCGGGCAGGAGCCTCGCATCCGCTATGTGGACATGCCCGAGAGCATTCGCGGGGCGTATCAGTATTTCACGCAGGCCGACATGTCGAAGCTGCGCGCGAAGGGCTATTCCCGCCCCTTCACCTCGCTGGAGGATGGCGTGCGCCAGTATGTGACGACCCACCTGCGCGGCCGGAACGGGTGAAGCCATGCTGTCGGATGCACGCCCCGGACCCATTGCCGTCATCGGCGACGTGATCGTCGATCATTATGTGACCGGCTCGGTCTCCCGGATCTCCCCGGAAGCGCCGGTTCCCGTGCTGGTGCATGGCGCCGAGCGGATCGTGCCGGGCGGCGCGGCCAATGTCGCCGCCAATGCCGCTGCCATGGGCGCCCCGGTTCTGCTGGTGGGGCTGGTGGGGCCGGACCGCAGGGCGGACGAATTGCGCGCCGCGCTCTCTGGCTTTGAGGGAATCACGCTGGACGGGCTGGTGGTCGATCCGGCCCGACCCACCATCACCAAGACGCGGGTGATGAGCGGACGGCAACAGATCGTGCGCATCGACGCCGAGGACACCCGCGCGCCGGCGCCGGCGATCGAAGCCCGGCTGCTGGAAGCGGCGCTGGAGGCGGTGCGCCGCAGCAGCATCGTGGTGCTCTCCGATTACGCCAAGGGCGTGCTTTCCGATGCCGTGATCGCCGCCGTGATGGCGGCCGCACACGATGTCGGTGTGCCCGTCATCGTCGATCCGAAGCGCCGGACCTTCGAGGCCTATCGCGGCGCCCGCCTGGTCACGCCCAACCGGCGCGAACTTGCGGAGGCGACCGGCCTTCCCGACACCACCGATGCCGAAGCGGTTGCGGCGGCGGCGGCGGCAGGCGCGCAGTTCGGAGGCGACGTGCTGGTGACGCGCGCCGAGAAGGGCATGACCCTCTGGCGGCAGACCGGCGACGTTCTCCATGTGGCCGCCGAGGCCCGCGAGGTGTTCGACGTTTCGGGCGCCGGCGACACGGCCCTTGCCGCGCTCGCCACGTCGCTCGCGGCGGGAGAGCCGGTCGAAACCGCCGTGCGCATCGCCAATGCCGCAGCAGCCATCGCGGTCGGCCGGCTCGGGACGGCGGTGGTGACCCGAGCGGAAGTGGCAGCCGCGCTCCATCGCGCCTTGCCGCAGGAAGTGGCCCCCGGCAGCCTCGTGAGCCGAGAGCGGGCGCAGGAAATCGTCGCCGGCTGGCGAGCGGGCGGGGCGAGTGTCGTCTTCACCAATGGCTGTTTCGATCTGGTCCATCCCGGCCACGTCTCGCTGCTGGAGGCCGCCGCGGCGCAGGGGGACCGGCTGGTGGTCGCCCTCAACACGGACGCCTCCGTGCGCCGCCTGAAGGGCGAAAGCCGTCCCCTGCAGGACGAGGCGGCACGGGCGTGCGTCATCGGCGCCCTGCGATGCGTGGATCTGGTGGTTCTGTTCGACGAAGAAACCCCGCTTGAGACCATCACCACCCTTCTCCCCGACGTGCTGGTGAAGGGCGCGGACTATCGGCCGGAACAGGTGGTGGGGGCGGACGTGGTGCGCGCCAATGGCGGACGGCTCGTGCTCGTGGACCTTGTGGCCGGCCGCTCCACGTCCTCGCTTGTGGCAAAAGCGCGGCAATAGCCTGTCAATTGCGTTGCGGCGCACCCGCCGCCGGCTATAGTTCGCGAGTCGTCGGTTCCCGGAAGGGAAAAAGAGGGAATGCGGTGCGGGCGTATGCCCAATGCCGCGGCTGCCCCCGCAACTGTCGGCGGTGAGTTCTTCCCAAAGGCCACTGGAGTTCTCTCCGGGAAGGCGGGAAGGGACAATGAACCGCGAGCCAGGAGACCTGCCGGCGATGCGACCGCCCAACCGGGCATCCGCCAGCCCTCGGAGGGAGGGCCAGGAGAAGACCATGACCGTTCGCCGTTTTGCCCTTGCCGCCGCTGCATTTCTGGCACTCTGCCTGCCGGCCCACGCCCACCACATGATGGATGGTGAACTCCCCGGCACGTTCGCCCAGGGGCTGCTCTCCGGTCTCGGTCACCCGGTCATTGGCCTGGATCATCTGGCCTTCATCGTGGCAGTGGGCCTTGCGATCGGCGTCTACGGGCTGAACCCGCTGGTTGCGCTTGCCTTCGTCGGCGCCTCCATGGCGGGCGTTCTGGCGCATGTGGCGGGCTTCTCGCTGCCCGGCGGCGAACTCCTTGTGGCCGCCTCCGTGCTGGTGGTGGGCATCCTGCTGGCGCGCGGCGT
>NCCY01000030.1:16928-25849 GCA_002279855.1 Rhizobiales bacterium 12-68-15 | reverse complement strand
CTGGCGAGGCCAGCGAGGAAAGCAGCAGGGAGGGTTACGTCAGCCATTGCCGCGCTTCATGACACCCCGCACCGCTCGGCCGCAAGTGCGCAGCGTCCCTCATCGCCGCGATGTGAAGGACCCCTTGATCCGCGCTCCCTCCCGGATGCAAGCATGGCGCGCGCGCACGGGCCGGGTATACAGGACACACAGCCGGGGACCGGCGCCGGAGGACACATGGCCGACCTCAACCTCATCACGGATGTTCCCGGCCTGCTTGTGGGCCATGGCGCGGACCTCCGCCTCGGCTCGGGGGCAACGGTCGTCTTGTGCGAGACGCCGGCGGTGGCGGGCGTCGATGTGCGGGGCGGGAGCCCCGGAACGCGCGAGACGGACCTGCTCTCGCCCGGCGCTACGGTGGACCATGTGGATGCCATCGTGCTCTCCGGCGGGTCCGCCTTCGGGCTTGATGCCGCGTCGGGGGTGATGGATGGGCTTGCCGCGCGCGGCAGAGGCTTTGCGGTCGGCCCCGCGCGGGTTCCCATCGTGCCGGCGGCCATCCTGTTCGATCTTCTCAACGGCGGCGACAAGGCCTGGGGCGCGCAATCGCCCTATCGCGACCTCGGCCGCGCGGCGCTTGAGGCAGCGGCATCCGGCGCCTTCGCGCTCGGCTCGGTCGGCGCCGGCACCGGCGCCAGTTGTGCCGGGGTGAAGGGGGGCCTTGGTTCGGCCTCCGCCCGCACCGCGTCCGGCCATGTGGTGGGCGCGCTGGTGGCGGTGAATGCGGTTGGCTCGCCCTTGATCGGCGGCGGCCCGCATTTCCGCGCCGCGCCCTATGAGCGGGGTGGCGAGTTTGGCGGGCTCGGCTTTCCTGCCGTCTGGCCGGACGAGGGCTTCGCCCCTCCACTCAAGACGTCAGCCCGGCGCACGGCGACCACGATCGGCATCATTGCCACCGACGCGACCCTCACGGGCGCGCAGGCGCGGCGGTTCGCGGTCATGGCGCAGGACGGCCTCGCCCTCTCGCTGTTTCCCATCCACACGCCCATGGATGGCGACTGCATCTTCTCGCTCGCCACGGCACGCAATCCGGAGCCGGTAGATCTTTCGACGGAAGCCGCTCTTGGTGCCGCTGCCAGCCTCGCCATGGCCCGCGCCGTGGCGCGAGCGGTCTATGAAGCGACCACCCTGCCCTTCCCCGGCGCGCTTCCGGCCTGGCGCGACTTGTTCGGCAGCAAGAGCTGAAGGCGCCGGTCGCGGTGGCGGCTTGCGCCGCGTCTGATTCCCCTTCAGCTTGTCCGCGAATCCAGCCCTTGCGAAACGGCCGTTATGACCATTGTTCCGACGCTTCCCCCCACACCCGCCTCCCGGCCGCGCAGGACTGGCCTGAAGGGCCTGCTTGCGGTGATCTTCTGGTGCGCCTGCGGCATTACCGCCACCCAGCTCGCCTGGCCGTTCACGCTCATCGCCACCATCGGTCCTTCGGCCACCGTCTCGGCTGTGGTTGACGCGCTGTCGGGGCCGAGCGTGCAGACACAGATCCTGCGCTATGGCGTGATCCCGCAGGTGGCGCTGTTTGTCTGGGCCGCAAGCTACGTGGTGCTCACGGTGACCCGCAGCGCCAAGGCGCTGACGTTCGCACCGATCCTTATGGCCCTGTGGGTGGGTATTTCCATCTACTGCCAGTTCGGCATCCGTGCCGTCCTCACGCCCGATGGTCTTTCGGTGGAAACGCTGCCCGCGCTGCTGCCCTCCATGCTCGCGCAGGTGGTCGGTGCGGTGGCGTTCTGGGCCTATTTCAAGCAGGCGGACGCCCCGCGCGCCTTCTTCACGCGCTGAACCGTTCGGCGGCGAAGGGCGCGGGATCGGTGAATGGCGTGTCGCCCGTCATCATCTGCGCCAGAAGCAGTCCCGTGCCGGGGCCGAGCGTGAGGCCCCAATGGCTGTGGCCGAAATTGAGGAACAGTCCAGGGTGCCCCGGTGCTGCTCCAACCACCGGCTTTGAATCGGGGAAGGCGGGGCGCCGGCCAAGCCAGGGTTCGCTCTCACGCGCCGCCCCAAGCGGCAGAAGCCGCCGCGCCAGCGGGGTCACCATATCCGCCTGCCGCCGGTCCGGCGGATCATCCCGCAGGGCAAACTCGATGCCCGTCGTGGCCCGGATTCCATAGCGCGTGGACTGGAGGCAGAAGCCGCCGGCCCGGTCCACGATGGCGCGCGAAAGCGTGACGCCCGGCTCCGGCGCGAAATGCAGGTGATATCCCCGCTTCACCGCGAACGGCAGGCGCAGGCCGAACCTTCCAAACAGGTCCATGCTCCAGGGGCCGAGGCACAGCACGGTCCGGTCGGCGAGCACGGGGCCGGCTTCGCAGTCCACACGCCAGCGGCTTCCGGAGCGCTGGAGCGTGCGGGCGTCCCCCCGCAGAAACAGCCCCCCTTCGCGCTCGAACAGCGCGGCATACGCCTTCACAAGCCCGCCCGGATCGCTGCAATTGTCGCATTCGGGCCAGAAGGTGCCACGCTGGAAATCCGGCCGCAGGTGGGGCTCAAGACCCAGTACCCCGTCCGTATCCAGCGTCTCGCAGGCGACGCCGAGTTCCCCGGCGAGCAGCCGCTCCGCCTCGGCGGAGGCATAGTCCGCCTCGGATCGATAGATCTTCACCCAGCCGGTCGGGCGCAACAGGTCTTGCGCCCCGGCTTCGGCGGCGAGCATGCGATGGTCGTGCCGTGCCCGCACCATGAGGGGGCGCAAGTCGCGCGCGCTGCGCTCCAGGCCCGGCCTGCCCGAGGCATGAAAATAGGCCGCAATCCACGGCATCAGGCCGGGCAGGGCGCCAAGCCGGTAATTGCTCTGGGGCGCCAGCTTCAGGGCATGGCGCAGCAGGATGCGAAGATCGCGCGGGAAGGAAACGGGAAAGAGCGCGCTGCCCTCGATAACCCCCGCATTGCCGAACGACGTCTCTTCTCCCGGCCCGCGACGGTCCACCAGCACCACGGACAGACCCCGGCGCCGCAAATGCAGGGCGGTTGAGACCCCGACCATCCCGGCGCCAAGCACCAGCACATCCGCCTGCGCCATCTTCACCCACTCCTGACCGACCGGGACAACATCCTACCGCCCGGGCGACGCGCTTCCATCCGCTTCGGTGTCGCGCCTCCCCCGCAGGCGGGTGATCACGAAGGCCACGTAAACCCCGACAAGCGTGGCGGCGAGGCCGAACCAGGTGAGCGCGTATTCCAGGTGCTTGTTGGGAAAGGCGAGCCGCGTCTCCCCCCCCTGCGGCAAGCCGCCGGGATTGGGCGTCGCATCCGCGTCGATGGTGAACGGGGCGACCCGCTCCAGCCCCTTCGCCCGGCCGATCTCCTCCGGATCGCGCCGGTACCAGACATTGCGCTCCGGGGCATTGTCGGGGACGAACCAGTTGGCTTCCTCGGGAAAGCGGACAAGCCCCGTGACGGTCACCGTCCCCTCAACCTGTCCCTCGCTGCGCCGCGCCGGCGCGCGGCGATCATCGGGCACGAATCCGCGATTGACGATGATGGCGGAGCCATCTGCCTGCATCAGGGGCGTCAGCACCCAGAAACCCGGCCCCTTGAAAAGCCGCGAGGTGTCGGACAGCACGGTATAGATGAGCACTTCGCGGGAATGATCGAACCGGCCATGGGCGGTGACGGGGCGATATTCATCCTGTGCCCGGTCGAAATCATCCCACCGGGACGGCCCCGGCAGCGGAATGGGCGGTTCATGGACCCGCGCTTCCACTTGCGCGACCAGATCGTTCTTCCACGCCAGCCGTTCGAGCTGCCAGCATCCGAGACCCACCAGCACGGCCAGTGCGGCAAGGGCAGCGAGGCTCGGAAGCAGAAGGCCGCGGGCCGTCATTCCGCCTGCCGCTTGTCGAGCGTGCCTTCCGCCGCCTTGTTGCGGAACTGGAAGGCGATCAACAGCCCCTTCAGGGGGCGAAGGAGACCGAGCGTCACGAGCAGAATGGCCGGAACCCAGAGAATCGCGTGCACCCATAACGGCGGCTGCCAGTTCGCTTCCACCCAGAAAGCCATGGCCACCACCAGGAACCCGCCGATAAGGATGACGAACACTGCCGGCCCGTCGCCCGCATCGATGAAGCTATAGTCCAGCCCACACGCCGTGCACTGCGGCGCGGTTTCCAGGAAGCCGTCGAACAGCTTGCCTTTGCCGCATCGCGGGCAGCGACAGGTGAGGCCCGCAGCGACCGGGGAGACCGGCGTGTAATAGGGTGTCATCGCCATGGGCCGTGTCCTCAACCTGCGGCGCCGGGGGGCGCCCACCGGAATCGCATCCGGCCTGATACTGATGAGCCGACGCTTCGACGGGCGCAAGCCGCGCAAGCCGCACTTCAAACGCCGTCTCGAATGCAAAAGGGGCGGCCGAAGCCGCCCCGTCCGTCTCTGAATTGCGCAGGCTCAGCCGTGACCGGCACTGCCGCCAACGGCCCACACATAGATGAAGGTGAACAGGAACAGCCACACCACGTCCACGAAGTGCCAGTACCAGGCAGCCGCCTCGAAGCCGAAATGACGCTCCGGCGTGAAGGCGCCACCCATGGCGCGGAAGAGGCACACGGCAAGGAAGATGGTGCCCACGATCACATGGAAACCGTGGAACCCGGTGGCCATGAAGAAGGTGGCGCCATAGATGTTGCCGGAGAAGGCGAAGTGCGCGTGCAGGTACTCGAACGCCTGGCACATGGAGAACAGGACGCCGAGGAGCACGGTGCAGACCAGACCCCACTTCAGGCCCTCGCGATCATTCTCCAGCAGCGCATGGTGCGCCCAGGTGACCGTGGTGCCCGAGGTGAGCAGGATCAGCGTGTTGAGCAGCGGCAGGTGCCACGGGTCGAGCGCCTCGATGCCATGGGGCGGCCAGACGCCGCCGGTGGCTTCGACGCGGGCATAATTGATGCCTTCGTTGACGAACAGCGAGGCATCGAAGAAGGCCCAGAACCACGCCACGAAGAACATCACCTCGGAGGCGATGAACAGGATCATGCCATAGCGGAAGCCGATCTGGACCACGGGCGTGTGGAAGCCAAGCTTGCCTTCCCGCACCATGTCCCGCCACCAGCCGAACATGGTGTAGAGGACGCCTGCGAAACCGACGATCATCGGGATCGTCGTGCCGCCATGCATCCAGACGACCGCGCCGACGGTGAGGATGAACGATGCTACCGCCCCGACGATGGGCCAGGGGCTCGGCTCCACAAGGTGGTAATCGTGCTGCTTTGCGTGTGCCTCGGCCATAGATGCGGCCTCCCCTTCCAGCTTTTCTAATTCCTAACGGTGCGGACGCGCTGCCGCAACGGCGGCGGAATGTCCCGCCCTCTGTCTCCGGCCTGAACCGTCAGCCGCCCTTGCCTGCCTCTCCCGCCGACGCAGCCTTGGGGGCCGGCGCCTTGGCAGGGAAGAAGGTGTAGGACAGGGTCACGGTCTTCAGGGAATTCATGTCCGTATCCTGCTCGATGGCGGGATCGATATAGAACACCACGGGCATGTCGAGCTTCTCGCCGGGCTGCAGCACCTGCTCGTTGAAGCAGAAGCACTGCATCTTCACGAAATAGAAGCCGCCGTTGCCGGGCGTCACATTGTAGGTCGCCTGCCCGTAGGTCGGCACGTTCATCTGATTCTCGGCGCGGAAATAGACCATTTTGGTCTCGCCGACCTTGACCTTGACCGACGCCTGCTCCGGCTTGAACACCCACGGCAGACCGGGCGCGATATTGGCATCGAATCGCACGGTGATCTCGCGATCCGACAGGCTCTGCGGGCCCTCGGCGCTCACACGCGGCGCCCCGCCGAAGCCGGTGAGGCTGCAAAACATGGCGTAGAGCGGCACCGCCGCATAGGCGACACCGATCATGGTGGCCGTGAACAGCAGGCAGGAGGCCGCGACAAGCTTATGGCGCGCCGCCAGGGGCCTGCGGTGTCCGGATGGCTTCTCGCTCTCCATCTGCGCCACGCTCCTTCCCGCCTAAAGCGGCCTGTTCAGCACGTTGGGCCCGAGCTTCACGATGGTGACCACATAAAACAGCAGCACCAGGAAGCCGAGCACCCCCGCGATCGCAAGCGACCGCGCGCGCCGACGCCGCTTCTGTTCATCCGTCAAAACCACGCCCGCATCCGGCGCCGGCTGGCGCGCGGGAGTGGGTTGCGGCTTCGAACCCTTCGCAGTTGCAGCCTTGGGCTTCGCCACAGTCGCACGCTTCTGTCCCGGCTTTGCCACGCTCATACCCCCGGAATCACGGCTTCCACCAGCAAGGTGGCGAACAGCAGGAAGAGGTAGAGAATTGAAAAGCCGAACAATTTGCGCGCAGCCCGCACCGCATCGTCGCCGGTGCGCTTGCGATAAACGTTGATCGCCAGCCAGAGCATTCCGGCGCCCGTCACCGTGGACACCACGGCATAGGCGATGCCGGCATACCCAATGAGCGCGGGTGAAATGGCGAGGGGAACAAGGAACAGGGTGTACAGCAGGATCTGCCGCCGGGTCTCGTCCCCGCCCGCCGTGACCGGCAGCATGGGGACGCCGGCACGGGCATAGTCATCGGCGCGATAGAGCGCGAGCGCCCAGAAGTGCGGCGGCGTCCAGAAAAAGATGATGGCCACCAGCAGGATAGGTTCAAGGCTCAGGCTGCCGGAGGCGGCGGCCCAGGCCACCATGGGCGGGAAGGCGCCGGAGGCGCCGCCGATCACGATGTTCTGCGGCGTCGAGCGCTTCAGCCAGATGGTGTAGATGACCACGTAGAAGAAGATGGTGAAGGCCAGCAGCGCCGCCGAAAGCACGTTCACCAGCAGGCCCAGGACGCCCACCGAGAAGCAGGCCAGCGTCAAGCCGAAGGCGAGGCATTCGCCGGGGGTGATGCGGCCGGCGGGGATCGGGCGGCGAGATGTGCGCGACATGATCGCGTCAATATCCGCATCCCACCACATATTGAGCGCACCGGCCGCCCCTGCACCCACGGCGATACAGAGCAGAGCCGTGAATGCAATGACCGGGTGAACATGATCCGGCGCCCGCACCAGACCGACAAGGGCGGTGAAGATCACCAGCGACATGACGCGAGGCTTCAGCAGGGCGAGGAAGTCGCCAGGCGACGCCATGCCGCCGGCAATGTCCGAGGCACCCGCTGTCTTGTTGAGGCTTACGCTCACGTCACTCATCATCCATCCATCCGGGGCGGAGCAGCCAGCCTGTCGGCACCGGCCACCCATCCCAAATTCTACACCAGACACGCCCCCGGCGCTTGCTCACCGCGTGCGGCGGAGCCCCGCACGTCGGCCAGACCTGGCCAGAACGTGCCGGTCAGCAAAGCCGTACCGCCATCCGACCGAGTACGGCCGAGAGCCTGAAGCTGCGGCCCGGCGCGATCGAAGTGATGGAAGGGCGGAGGCGAGCTCAGCGTCCATTCCAGCGTCGTCGCGCCCGGACCCCACGGATTGGCGCCCGCCAGTTCCTTGCGGCGGAAGGCCACGTAGGTGCCGATGAGGAAGATGATCACCGCCACGCCCGAGATGTAGGAGCCGATGGAGGAGACATAGTTCCAGTGGGCGAACGCATCCGGATAGTCGGCATAGCGGCGGGGCATGCCGGCGAGGCCCAGGAAGTGCTGAGGGAAGAACACCATGTTCACGCCGATGAACGTGACCCAGAAGTGCAGCTTGCCCCAGAATTCCGGGATCATGTAGCCGCTCATCTTCGGGAACCAGTAGTACCAGCCCGCGAAGATGGCGAACACGGCGCCCAGCGACAGCACGTAATGGAAGTGCGCCACCACGTAGTAGGTGTCATGCAGCGAGCGGTCGATGCCCGCATTGGACAGAACCACGCCGGTCACGCCACCCACCGTGAACAGGAAGATGAAGCCCACGGCCCAGAGCATGGGGGTGCGGAACTGCACCGAGCCGCCCCACATGGTGGCGATCCAGGAGAAGATCTTCACGCCCGTCGGCACCGCGATGATCATGGTTGCAGCGACGAAATAGGACTGCGTCGCGGCCGACAGACCCACCGTATACATGTGGTGCGCCCACACCACGAAGCCCACCACGCCGATCGCCACCATGGCATAGGCCATGCCGAGATAACCGAACACCGGCTTGCGCGAGAAGGTGGAGACGATGTGGGAGACGATGCCGAAGCCGGGCAGGATGAGGATGTACACCTCGGGATGCCCGAAGAACCAGAACAGGTGCTGGAACAGGATCGGATCGCCGCCGCCGGCCGGATCGAAGAAGGTGGTGCCGAAATTGCGGTCGGTGAGCAGCATGGTGATGGCGCCGGCCCAGCGCGAAGATCAGGAAGTCCATGGCCGGGCCGGGATGGCCGAGCTTGCTGGAGAGCGGCGGATAGATGGTCCAGCCGCCGCCGAAGCCGTTGGTGCCCGGCGCGCCTTCAACGAACAGCGAGATGATGGCCAAGCCAAAGGCCGGCGGCATCAGCCAGAAGGCGATGTTGTTGATGCGCGGGAAGGCCGTATCCGGCGCGCCGATCATCAGCGGCACGAAATAGTTGCCGAAGCCGCCGATCAGGGCGGGCATCACCATGAAGAAGATCATGATGAGGCCGTGGCCGGTGGTGAAGACGTTGAAGGTCTGCGGATTCTTGAAATACTGGAGACCCGGCTCCATGAGTTCCATGCGAATCCCGATGGACAGGGCGCCGCCCACGATCCCCGCGATAATCGCGAAGATCAGGTACATGATGCCGATGTCCTTGTTGTTCGTCGAAAACACCCAGCGGCGCCACCCGGTCGGGTCGCCGTGATGGTCGGCGGAGTGGGATGCGCCATACGCAGCGTGCGCGTCGGTGGCCATGGGTACCGTCCTCACTGTCGAGACGTTTCCGTCTGCATCTCTGTACGTGATCGTCAGGCGATCAGTTCTGTCGCGTCATGCAGGGGCCGTTGAAG
>NCCY01000030.1:0-16857 GCA_002279855.1 Rhizobiales bacterium 12-68-15 | reverse complement strand
TCGCTGACGACGCGCACGGCGATCGGCATGAAGGCATGGTCGCGGCCGCACAGTTCGGAGCACTGGCCGTAATACACGCCTTCCTTGGTGGCCTTGAACCAGCTCTCGTTCAGGCGGCCCGGCAGGGCGTCGATCTTCACGCCGAACGAGGGCACCGCGAAGGAGTGGATCACGTCGCCGGCGGTCACCTGGATGCGGACCGTCTTGTTGACGGGCACCACCACTTCATTGTCCACGGCGAGGAGGCGCGGCTGGCCGGGCTTGAGATCCTTGTCCGCCACCATCAGCGAGTCGAACGAGAAGCCGCCATTGTCCGGATATTCATAGGACCAGTACCACTGGTGTCCGGTCACCTTCACCGTCATGTCCGCCGGCGGGATGTTCAGTTCCTGATGCAGCAGGCGGAAGGATGGGATGGCGATCGCCACCAGGATCAGCACCGGAATCACCGTCCAGGCCACTTCGATCATGGTGTTGTGGGAGGTCTTGGAGGGGACCGGGTTGGCCTTCTCGTTGAAGCGCACCACCACGATCGCCAGCAGGACCATCACGAACAGCACGATGGCGGTGATGATGACCAGCAGGAAGATGTTGAACGAGTGGATGTTCTCCATCACCGGCGTCGCGGCGTCCTGGAGGTTGATCTGCCAGTCGGAGGGTTGCCCCATCCCGGCCCATGCAGGCGCGCTCGACAGGATCGCGGCGGCACAAGTGGCACCGGCGAAAGCTGCGCTGCGAACGAACGACCTCATGATGCTATTCTCTCCCTGATCGGCGCCGCCGTCCGCAATCACCCGGCCTCCGGCGGAGGGCGCGATCACGCAAGGCGGAGACGAGGAACGCCTTCTTTGACTTACATCAAACACAAATCACGGGGTGCCGCAATTGCGGCCCAGAGGCGCACATTGCGACAGAAAGTCGGCATCGGCGTGGCATGATCCCGCAGCGGCATCCGCAAGGCCGTCATCCCCAGCCTGCCGGCCCGTGCCGGGGCCGCCGCCCTTCAAAGCGCCACAAAACGGCGTTTTGTCACGGTGCCGGGGCACTTATCCTTGACATGAGCGGTCAGGCTTTTAAGCGAAGAGTGGGTCTGATCGTTGCGTCCCGCCACATGCAAAGCGGCCGAGCCGCGCGTTTTCTGGAGCCGGAAGTCCATGGGAATCAAGTCGTCGGTCGCTTACGCCTCACGCTTCGCTCCCCCGCCCGGCTTCCTTGCGCTCGCGGTCGCGCTGGTCATCGCGTCCCTGTCCCCTGCCCCCGCCGCCGCCCAGGGCGTGGTGAAGCAGGTGTTCAACGACTGGCAGATTCGCTGCGACACTCCGCCCGGCGCCCAGGGCGAGCAGTGCGTGCTGCTCCAGAGCGTGCAGGCCGAGGACCGGCCCAATGTCGGCCTGACCGTCATCATCCTGAAGACCGCCGATGGCAAGAGCCGCCTGCTGCGGGTGCTCGCCCCGCTCGGCGTGCTGATTCCCTCCGGCCTCGGCCTGAAGATCGACGATCAGGATGTGGGCCGCGCCGGCTTCGTGCGCTGCCTGCCCAATGGCTGCGTGGCCGAAGTGGTCATGGACGACACGCTGATCGGGCGCCTGCGCCAGGGCAAGATGGCCACCTTCATCATTTTCCAGACGCCTGAGGAGGGAATCGGCATTCCCCTCAGCCTCAACGGATTCGGTCCCGGTTTCGACGCCCTGAAGTGATCCCTGCCCCCGCCGGGGGTGCATCGCCGCAACCATTTCGCATCTGCGGCATGGTTTGGCCACGCTCGGCGCCGAGATAGGACGACAGGCGCAAGCGGGGCAGTGGCGAGGGCAGGATGCACGGGGACGATCACACACTTTTCCTGGCCGGCCTCGCCTTTCTTCTGGCGGCCGTGGTCTCGGTGCCGATTGCCAAGCGGCTGGGCCTCTCGCCAGTGGTGGGCTATCTCATCGCCGGGATCACCATCGGGCCGGCGGGGTTCAATCTCGCCGATCCGAATGTCGTGATCGCGGTGGCGGAGCTGGGCGTCGTCCTTCTGCTGTTCCTCATCGGCATGGAGCTTCAGCCCTCGCGCCTGCTCTCCATGGGCCGCTACATCTTCGGGCTCGGCACGGCACAACTTCTGGTCACCGGGCTTCTCATCACCTTTGTCGGCTGGAGCTTCGGGCTGCGGCCCTCCGGGGCCTTCATCGCCGGCATGGCGCTGGCCATGTCCGCGACCTCCATCGCGCTTCAGATCCTGACCGAGCGCAACGAATTCAACTCCGGCTACGGACAGCGGGCCTTCTCGATCCTGCTGTTCCAGGACATTGCCATCGTTCCGCTGCTGGCGCTGGTGCCACTGCTGGCGCCCGCCGCCACCGGGCCGGAAGGCGACATCACCGAACTCGCCTACAAGGCGGGCGCGGCGATTCTCGCGGTCTCCGCCATTGTGCTGGCGGGCCGCTACCTGCTGAACCCCCTGTTCCGCCTGCTCGCCCGGTCCGGCGCGCGCGAGGCCATGACGGCGGCGGCGCTCCTGGTGGTGCTGGGGTCGGCAGGGCTCATTCCTTCTTCTTCATGGGCATCGGCATGTCGCTGGACCTGAAGGTGCTGCTGCCGCACATCGGCGCGGTGCTGGGTTCCGCCGTCCTCATCACCTCCATCAAGTTCATGGTGGTGTTCGGCCTCTACCGCACCGACCACACCACCCGCAGCGATGCCGCCAAGGCGGGCGCCGTGCTGATGCCGGCGGGTGAATTCTCCTTCGTCCTGCTGCCGCTGGCGCTTGCCAACGGCCTGCTCACCCAGGACCAGAGCGAATTCCTGACCGCGACGGCGGCCCTCACCATGATGATCGGGCCGATGGTGTTTACCGGCCTCACCCATCTTCTGCCCCGCCTGCGGCGGGCGACGCCGGAACCGGAGCCGGAGGATTTCGGCGCCGCCGAAGGGCGCGTGCTGGTGATCGGCTTCGGACGGTTCGGGCAGATCGTGTCCCAGTGCCTGCTGGCGGAAGGCGTGGACGTGACGATCATCGACAATGACGTGGAGATGATCCAGAGCGCCGGGCGATTCGGCGTGCACATCTATTATGGCGACGGCACGCGCCTCGACGTGCTGCGCGCCGCCGGGGCGGAGCAGGCGGAGGTGATCGCGATCTGCGTGGACGACCGCGAAGCGGCGGACCGGATCGTGGATATCGTCCAGGCGGCGATGCCGCGCGTGCGGCTGCATGTCCGCAGCTTCGATCGCGCCCATTCCATGGACCTGCTGCGCAAGGGCGTCGAATACGAGATGCGCGAGACGCTCGAATCGGCCTTCGCCTTCGGCGGGCGCACGCTGGAAGCGCTCGGCCTTGAGCGGGAGGCGGTGGACTCCCTGGTGCGGGATGTGCGCACGAAGGATCGCGCGCGCCTCCAGCGGCAGGTGGAAGAGGGCCTTTATGCGGGCATCGACCTCATTCCCACCCGCAAGATCGAGCCGGAACCCCTCACCGACACCGGCAAGCCCGCGCGCCCGCTCAATCCCGAAGCGCAGGACGTGCTGAAGCACGAGACCGAGTTCTCCGGCTGACGGGCCGGCGCGCGCCTGAACATTCGTGCGGCGTTTTGCGCGCAGGCGCATCGCCCCGTGATTTCGGCGAGATCATGGCATAGACTTTTCCGGGGGAAGAGCATGCGATGGGCGGGGGGCAACCCGCGCCCGGGAGCGGGCGTCCCTTTTCAAGAGGGCGGGCCAGGCTTGCGCCGTGAGGCACAGACGCGGCAGCTCGATCACCGGCCCCGGAGGCAGCCCATGGACCCTTTCATTCAGATGTTACGTGCGGCGCAAGGGGGCCAGGGCCTCAACAACCTTGCCCAGCTTTATGGCCTGTCCGTTCAGCAGGCACAGATCGCGGCCGAGGCCCTCATGCCTGCCTTTGCCGCAGGGCTTCAGAAGCGCATGGGCTCCCCCGAGGGACTCGCCAACATCATGGTGCTGATGATGCGCGGCCCCTATGGCGCGCTCTATGACCAGCGCCCGAATTCCCCGGCCGACTTCATGCAGCCGGGCACCAATGCCCTTCAGGCCCTGTTCGGCTCGGACGAGGTGAACCGCGCCGTGATGAATCACGCGGCGGCCACCACCGGGCTCGGTACCGCCGTCATGAACCAGATGGCGCCGGGCTTCGCCTCCCTGCTCATGGGCGGGCTCACCAAGTCGCTGGCCGCGTCCGGTGCGCTGAACCAGATGCTGGCCGGCTTCATGGCCCGCGCCAATGGCCGCCCGGAGCCCACCGGAAATCCGTGGGTGGACGCGCTCGCCGCCATGACCTCTTCCCAGAGCATGGGCCGGGGCACGGGCAATCCGTGGATCGACGCCTTCGCCGACATGATGGTGCGCTCGCCCTGGGGCATGGGCGGACAGGGCACGGCCCAGGCCAATGCCGCCGCCACCCTCTGGCAGGACATGGTGACGGCCACCCTCAGCGCCATGGGCGGTGCGCCGGCGAAGGCCGAACCGCCGCCCCCTCCCCCACCGCCGCCGCCGGCCCCGCCCTCGCTCGGCCAGTGGCCGTTCCAGGACTATTTCGCGCAGCTGTTCGCCACCGGCTTCCCGCCCGGCGTGCGTGGCGAGAGCGCGGGCAAGCCCTATGACCCGTTCGGCTTGCTGCCGATGGCGGAGTTCTGGGGCCAGATGCTGGACCGCAGCGCGGGCCACGCCCACCGCACTCCGCCCCGCGAGCGGAAATGAAAAAGCGGGCCGAAAGGCCCGCCGGATAAAAAGAACCCGTGCCGGTTGCGGTCGGCACGGGCCAAGAGGGCGGCAGCGAGGGGCGCAGCCGCCGATTCTGTAAGGGTCAGCGCAGTCCCTGCTCGCGCGCCTTCATCCGGGCGGCGGCGCGCCGTTCGGTGGTGCGCAGGATCAGCACCTGCGTGCCGTCGCGCCACATGGGCTCGGATGCGGCATCGTTGAGGTCGGCGCGCGTCACGCCGATATCCCGCAGCATATGATCGTCGAGCTGACCGAGTTGCGCGAGGGCGCGGCGGTTCTCGATGGCGCGGGCGGCTTTCACGGCAAAGCCGGCAACCTGCATGAGCATGCGGGCCACAGGGGTGCTGAGCGGGGCAACAAGGGTTGCGCGGGTCTCGCCGTAAAACATCGGGCTCTCCATCAGACGCTGCGCCCTGTCTCCGACTTCCGCACCGGGTAATCCACCCGGTTTCACGGAGACCGCCTCGGTTCCGGCGGTCACGCTGCGCTGCGTCACGGGTGTTGTGCACGAGCTTGTGAGATCAAACTAGCGAATGTTATTCATCTCAATTATCATGATGAGTGATGATTGAGGGCCAGCCATGACCATGCTTCTGGACGGGGACCAGCTCCGCACGTTCGTCGCCATCGCCGAGACCGGAAGCTTCACGCGGGCGGCGGAGGTGGTGCACAAGACGCAGTCCGCCGTGTCCATGCAGATGAAGCGGCTGGAGGAACGGGTGGGCCGCCCCATCTTCGCCCGTGACGGTCGCAGCTCCCGCCTCACCGAGGATGGCGAGCGGCTGCTGGACTATGCGCGGCGGATCGTGAAGCTCAATCTGGAAGCCATGGCGGTGTTCACCGACGAGGCGCTGACCGGCCATGTCTGCTTCGGCGTTCCGGATGATTATGCGGACCGCTACCTGCCGGAAATCATGGCGCGCTTTTCGCGCACCCATCCATCCGTGGAGCTCACCGTCATCTGCGAGCCCAGCATCGACCTGACCGAGCGCATCCGCACCGGCACGCTGGACCTTGCCATCATCACCTATACCGAGAATGCGGCGCGCGAGGCGCAGGTGATCCGGCGCGAGCGGCTGCTGTGGGTCGGCTCCGCGCGGCACTCCGCCCATCTGGAAACGCCGGTTCCGCTCGCTTTGGGGCGCTCCACCTGCCTGTGGCGGCATGCCGCCATGAGCCGCCTGTCGAATGTCGGGCGGCCCCATCGCGTGCTCTATACCAGCCCCAATGCGGGCGCAGTCTCGGCGGCGGTGCTCGCAGGGCTTGCGGTGTCGGTCTTCCCGGAATCGGGCCTTCGGCCCGGCATGCGGGTGCTCGGCCCCGCCGACGGCTTCCCGCCCTTGCCGCCCTGCGATATCGGGCTCCTGCGCAATCGCCATGAACCCTCGGTGCTGGCCGATGCCCTCGCCCAGCACATCATCCAGGGGCTCGACAACGTGACCGAGGCGGACGCGGCGGAATAGCCCGCCTCAGGCCGGCCCCGGCACGGCCCGGCGGGGTGCACCGAGCACCACCACATTGCCGATGAGGACGAGGGCGATGCCCAGGGATGCGCTGAGCGTCCAGTGGAAGCCCTCGAACAGGGACGAGATCAGCAGCGCCACCACCGGCATCATGACGGTGCCATAGGCCGCGCGGCTCGCGCCGATCCGCGAGATCAGCTTCATGTAGACGGCAAATCCCGCCAGCGTCGGGAACAGGATGAGCCAGGCCAGCGAGCCGAGATAGCGGGCCGACCAGTCCACCTGAAACGGCACGCCGCGCACCAGCGCGATGCACAGTACAAGGGCGAGGCCATAGGCCATCGCATAGGCGTTGCAGGACGCCTGCGGCAGGCCGCGCCGGCCGGCCGCAGCAGAGAGCATGCTGCCGAAGGAAAAGCAGAGCGTTCCCGCAAGCCCGGCCAGCAGGCCGATATGCAGCCCGCTGCCGAAGCCCTGTTCCTGAAGGACCGGGCCGAACACGAAGCCGACCCCCGCCACACCCAGCAGCGCCCCCACCAGGATCCGCGGCCGGGGCCACGAGCGGGTCACGACCGCTCCCATCAGCGGAATGACCACGGCGGCGAGCGAAAAGATGACCGCCAAGAGCCCCGAGGAGAGGTGGAAGCCGGCATAATAGAAGGTCAGGAAGTTCAGCGAAAACAGGGTCCCGCCAATGCCGGCGAAGAACAGGTGTTCGCGGGGCGCGAAGGCAAGCCGCTTGCCGGTGAGAAGGGCAAAGGCAAACATGCAGGCGGTGGCCGCCACGAACCGCCACACCAGCGAGATTTCCGGGTCCACCACGCCGAGCTGAAGCCGCAGGGGCAGCCAGCCGGAGCTGAAGATCACGACATTTGCGGCGTAGAGGGCAATGTCTCCCGGCCCGAGGGCGGCGGAGGCGGACGGGGACGGGACGCTCATGCGACGACTCTCGGTGAGCACGCAGGGTGGCCCGGCCACGCCCGCAGGGCCACCTCGCCGTTTCGCATGGCGGCCATGCACGCAAGGTATGGGCACCGGTTGCTCCGGCGCCCCCGCTCAATACGCGAGTTCCTCGAACGCAGGCTCCACCGAGTGGTCCCACGGCCCCTCGAAACGGGCGAGAAGAACCTCGGCAGGGGTCTGCCCGGACGCCAGCACCTGATCCACCGGATCAAGGAAGCGCGTCTCGTCCCGGCCCTGGCTGTCCATCTTGCGGCGGCGCTTCAGGCCCGCGCGGGCGATGGCCACCACCTCGCGCGCCACCTCGATCAGCGGACGTCCCGCAATCTCGGCCTTCAGCCCGAGGCGGGGCACATCATCCCGCAGCGCCTGCATCTGGGCCGTGGACAAGCCCTTGATGATCTCGCCGGCGGCATCGAGGCTTTCGGAATCATACAGCAACCCCACCCAGAAGGCGGGCAGCGCGCACAGTTCCGCCCACGGCCCCGCATCCGCCCCGCGCATTTCAAGGAAACGCTTCAGCCGCACTTCGGGGAAGATGGTGGAGAGGTGGTTGACCCAGTCAGAGAGGGTCGCCGTCTCGCCCGGCAGCGCGGGATGGCGCCCCGCCAGCAGGTCGCGGAAGGACGAGCCGGCCACGTCCACATAGGTGTCACCGCGCTTGACGAAATACATCGGCACGTCGAGCGCATAGTCCACGTAGCGCTCGAAACCCATGCCGGGATCGAACGCGAACGGCAGCATGCCGGAGCGGGCCGCGTCGGTGTCGCGCCAGATTTCGGAGCGGAAGGAGAGGAAGCCGTTGGGCTTGCCCTCGGTGAAGGGCGAATTGGCGAACAGCGCGGTCGCCACGGGCTGGAGTGCAAGGCTCACCCGCAGCTTGCGGACCATGTCGGCTTCCGACGAGAAGTCGAGATTCACCTGCACCGTGCAGGTTCGGAACATCATGTCGAGGCCCAGCTTGCCGACCTTCGGCATGTAGTTGGACATGATCCGGTAGCGCCCCTTGGGCATCACCGGCGTCTCCGAGCGCGACCATTTGGGGCTCATGCCGATGCCGAGGAAGCCGAGGCCGAGCGGCTCTGCCACATGCCGCAGATGGGTCAGGTGGGTGTTGATCTCCGAACAGGTCTCATGCACCGAAGCCAGCGGCGCACCCGAAAGTTCGAACTGCCCGCCCGGCTCCAGCGAGATCGCGCCGCCATCCAGCGGATCGGCGAGCCCGATGATGTGCTCCCCCTCCATGATGGGGTCCCAGCCGGTGCGTTCCTGCATGCCGCGCAGCACGGCCCGGATGCCGCTCGGCCCTTCATAGGGCACCGGCTCGTGGCGGGAGAGGGTGAACGGGATCTTCTCGTGCTCGGTTCCGAGCCGGAAGGCCGATTCAGGCTTGTTGCCCGCTTCCAGCCACGCGACAAGTTCGTCGCGGGAGCGGATCGGGGTGGCATCCAGCGTGTCGCGAGCCATGCGCGCGTCTTTCCCTGCCAGCAGCAGGACGACGCCTGCCGCGCAATTCTGAATTTCCGGCGACCGCCACACCCGTTCCAGGGGCAGGCGACCACCGGCACACCGAGAGCCCTCGCGCCCGCCGGCCCCCTGCCGCAGGCATCGCTTGCTCTCACGACACGGCGCGGGCGCCGGTTATGGGTGGAAGCAGGCAAGGGCGCGAAGGGGCAGCTTCGGCGCCCGCCTGCTCAGGACCAAGGCGGCGGGAACATACACGGCCACGCCATCGCCGCAAACCGGCTTCGCGGTACCGCACCGTCAGGTCGGGTCCGCCTCTGCGGCGGGGCGCATCAGGGCGAAGATGAGCACCGTGAGCGGGGTCGCCAGCAGCACGCCTAGCGGCCCCAGCACGGTGCCGAACGCCACCACCGCGAACAGGGTGACGGCGGCCGGCACGTTCACCATCTCCTGCTGGAGCAGCGGGGCGAGGATGTTGGATTCCGCCTGTTGCACGACGATGAACAGCAGCAAGGTCCAGCCCGCTTGCTCCACCCCCCCGTTCAGGGCGAGCAGCAGCGCCGGCACGGCGGCGGCCACCGGGCCGACCATGGGCACGAACTCCGCGAGGCCCGCGAACAGGCCCAGCGCCAGCGCCGAGGGCACCCCGATGACAGCAAGGCCCGCGCTCGTCACCACGCCCACAACCACCATCGCCGCAAGCTGCGCCTTGAGGAACCCCCGCAGGGCGACAGCGGCAAGGTGAAGCCGCTCGCGCCACCACCCCCTGCTGCCCGCCGGCAGAAGGCGCAGCACGCCGTCGCGATAAAGGCCCGGCTGCACGGCGAGATAGATGCCTCCCGCAAGAATGAGGAACAGGCCCAAGGCGGCATTGGCGACGTTCATGGTGAAGCCGCTGAGGAAGGACAGGACGGCGGTGCCCGAGGGAACGGCGGCTTCGGCCTTCTCCTTCAGGGCGTCAGACACGTTCAGGATCTCGAATCGATCCTGCACCGACTGCCACGCGCCGGGCAGGCGGGCGATGAGATCCACGACCTGCCCTCGGATGACGCTGCCGAACAGCCATGACGACAGGCCGAGGACCACCAGAAGGATCAAAATGGTTGGGATCAGTGCAAGGCGCGACGACAGGCCGGTGACGCGCGCGATGGGTGCCGCCAGCGCGTGGAGGGCCAGCGCCACCAGCACGGCGGCAAACAGCAGCAGCAGGATATCCACCACCTGCCAGGCCAGCCAGAAGGCGGCGACCACGAGGCAGACGATGAAGGCGGCGCGGGCGATGAGGGAGTTGGAAACGGGCATCGGGCACTTTCGGCAGCACGAGGAACCGCCGCCAAGGGCGCGCCGCGACGGGCGCCACCGGGCGCCCTTGCATCCCCTGCCGGCCCGCCCGAAACGCCCTGTGCCCCGCCCGTGTTCCGCCCTGCCCTATCGCCGCGCGGATCGCTGCCGAAAAACGGCCGATCCGATCCTGCCCCCTAAAATCCCGAGAACAGGGCGAGGAAGCCCTGCACGATGGTCGCCCCGCCAAGGGGCGCCACCAGCATCATGAGCAGGTTGAAGAAGATAATCGCCATGACCGCCTTCTCGGCACGCGGCGACAGTCGCCGCTGCGGCCGGGCAGGCCATGGCTCCGGCCGCGGCCCCAGTTTCTTCTCGTCGAGAAACATCGGCTCACCCCTCCCGCGACCTCGCCCCGCAGGGCTATCGAACCTTTTTACGCCCTCGCGGCAGGTCTGGCGCGGGGACAAATGACCCCGGCCTCACGTGCGGCTCCTGACCTTCCGGTCGATCAGGACGTCCTGCTGCCATCGGCTCGGCTTCTTGTCCGTCCTGTGGATGCAGCCGGCCCAGCAGCAGGGGCGCTTCTTTCCCTCCAGCAGCTCCTCGCGGGTTCGCGCGATGCGACGCTGGCGTGTCGCGGGCTGCCTGGCATCCTCGACCCAGCAGATGAACTCGTTGCGACCCAGCGGCGTCAGGGCTTCCCACAGGGCGAGCACGCGCGCATCAGACCGGATGGCCGCCTGAAGGTCTTCGTCCGCCACGTGGACGGTCCCATGCGCAAACTCTGCCACCCCGTCACCTCCCGCGCGACCGGGCCGATCGTGACAACGCACGCATGAAATGTCCACGATCGGTCAGCGTCCCGCCCCGGGCCTCATTTCTCCCGATAAAACACCATGCCGCCATGGTGCAGCGTGTTCGCATCCACAAACGTGCCATCGGCCGTGAAGCCGGTATCGTCCCAATAGTCGATGTGATTGCCGCGAATTTCATACCGGCCCTGATACGCGCTCTCGCGATTGCCCCGCGCCTCGTCATAGCGGCCGTTGGGCAGCAATGCCTGCCGGATGTGACCGTCACCGGTCACCCACATGCCGACATAGGGAGTGTGCTGCTCGGAACGCACGGGAGACGCGGAGGGGGCGGGCATGTCGGCGGAAACCTTTTCAACGGGACAGCAGAACAGGGCGAAGACCGCCAGGACCGGCGGCGACAGCAGTTTCATCGGCGCTCTCCCGGCTCGCCCGCAGCTGCGGCACGCCGCTCGCTGAAAAGCTCCGACAGCGCCTGCGAGGCCGCGATGGCCCGCGGGAACCCGGCGGGCACGGTGATCATGTAAATCACCTCCTTCAGCTCCTCCTCGGACACGCCGATATTGAGCGCGTAGCCGGCATGGATCTTCATGAAGGGGATCAGGCCCAGCGACGCGAAGGCAGCAACCGCCGCCAGTTGACGGGTCCGGCTGTCGAGCCCGGGCCGCGACCAGACATCGCCAAGCGCATAGGCCTCCGTGGCATCGGCGAGGAAGGGGAATTCCTGCCGCATGCGCTCGAGCGCCGTCTGCGGGGCGCCCTTGTTGAGGCTCCTGACAACCGCATCGCCGCGCGCGCGGCGATCCTCCAGCGTCTCGGCGGTCGCGGCCCCCGGGGTTCCGGAAAGCAGGAGGCCGGCAGCCACCACGCGCAGCGGCATAGGGACGGACAAGGTCATGGGGCGTCTCCTCACCGGCTCGCCACGGGGCGCACCACGATCTCGTTCACGTCCACATCGTCGGGCTGCTCGATCGCGAAGCGCACGGCGCGGCCGATGGCGTCGGGCTGGAGCGCGATGGCCCGGTAGGTCTTCATGGCCTCGGCGGCGAACGGCTCTGTGATGGTGTCGGCCAGTTCGCTCTCGACCACGCCGGGATGGATGCAGGTGACGCGAAGCCGGTCGTTTTCCTGCCGGAGCCCGTCCGAGATGGCGCGCACCGCATGTTTCGTCGCGCAATAGACGGCCGCCGTCGGCACGACCGAGAGCGCCCCGATGGAGGCGATGTTGATGATGTGGCCGGAGCCGCGCGCCGTCATCTCTGGCAGCACCGCCGCGATCCCGTAGAGCACGCCCTTGATGTTCACATCCACCATCCGCTCCCACTCCTCGACCTTGAGCGAGGCCATCAGCGAGAGGGGCATGATCCCGGCATTGTTGATGATCACGTCGATGCGCCCGAAGCGGGCCCGCGCCGCGTCGGCGAAGCCGGCGACATCCGCCCGGTCGGTGACCTCGAGGCGGCGGGTCAGGACATCGCCGCCAATGTCCGCCGCCAGCGCTTCGAGACGCTCCGTGCGGCGGGCGCCAAGCACCAGCTTCGCACCGGCCTGGCCCAGCTCGCGCGCGATCCCCGCGCCAATGCCGCTGGAGGCGCCGGTGATGAGGACGACCTTGTCGAGTGCCATGGAATTCTCCTCTGCCGCGACCATCGCGTTGGCAGGAAGTTAGGGATGGAGCATTGTCGCGATAAGCCGCCCTCTCCTCTCCAGACTGGAAAGAAAAAATAACCAATGGACACGGACCTCAACGCGCTTGCGGTCTTCACCCTTGTGGCCGAGGAGAAGAATTTCCGGGCCGCTGCGGACCGGCTCGGCGTCACACGCTCGGCCGTCAGCCAGACGATCTCGCGCCTTGAGGCCCGCATGGGCATAGCGCTGGTGCGGCGCACCACCCGCAGCATCAGCCTGACGGAAGCCGGCGAGCGGCTCAACGCCGCGCTGATGCCGGCCCTCGCCGATATCCGCGCGGCCGTGGAAACCACGGGCAGCCTGCACGGGCGTCCGCGCGGCCAGTTGCGCCTCGCCGTCTCGTCCATCGCGGAGCGGTTTCTCGCCGGCCCCATGCTCGCCGGCTTCGCCGCCGCCTATCCCGACATCCAGCTCGACATCACGGTGACGGATGCGGAGTTCGATATCGTCGCCGAGGGCTACGATGCCGGGGTGCGGCTGGGCGAGGTGATCGAACAGGACATGATCGCCGTGCCCGTCTCAGGCGAGCAGCGCCAGCTGGCGGTCTGTTCAGCGGCCTATCTGGAGCGCCATGGCGCCCCCGCGCATCCGCGCGAACTTGACGCCCATCGCTGCATCGGCTGGCGGCCGGCGCCCCGGGTCGCACCCTATCGCTGGGAGTTCGCAGAAGACGGACAGGAATTGGCGGTGGCGGTGGCCCCGGAAATCACCACCAACGACATGGCGCTGATGATCAAGCTCGCCATTGCCGGCGCCGGCATCACGTTCGGCATGGAAGACACCTTCCGTACCGCCATCGCGCGGGGCGAACTCGTGCCGGTCCTCCAAGACTATTGCCCGCATTTTGCGGGCTTCTACCTGTACTATCCCAACCGCCGGAACCTGGCCCCGAAGCTGCGGGCCCTGATCGCACATCTCAGGACCAGCCGGACGTGAGGCCTGCCAGACCGTGCCCGGACTTGGCCCGCGAGGCCGGATGATATCGAAATTACGGGCCGAGCTACGCCGCCGCATGCACGCGGCGTATTTGCGGTGTTTGGGAACTGTCGCGCCGACGAGAGTGAAACCGCGAACACCTATATCTTTGAAATTGCTTCTGTTTAAAAGTTCCGGGGAATGGATCGAAGCGGCGTTTCGAAGGCAGGGGGCGCCGGCCCGCACGTCAACAAATCCATCCGCGTGGATTGTGCACTTCGGTCACGTTCAAGTCCCGCAGGGCTTCCATAGGCCACTCATCGAACTACACGGTGTGATTTGGTGCCGGTTGCCATCCACCACTCGGCACGGTGCCATCGATTGCGCCGGAGCGACGGTATTTTCTGATCACGGGGGGCGTGGACAAGCTCGAGCCCACCGCAGAAAATCGGCGCCGGATCATGGCCGTGATGCACCGATAGCGGGTGCGGCCATGGTTGGTGTTCGGGATCCAGCATGACCGCCGCAACCAGCCAGCAGCAATGGTACGCCGTGTTTGCCGGCAGCGGCGCGCTGGGCATGATCATGATCGACGTCACCGGCACGGCGGTGGCGCTCCCCTCCATCCAGCGCGACCTGATGCTGAGCCACGGCGCCCAGCAATGGATCATCACTCTCTACGCGCTGACCGTCGCGGCCACCATCGCGACCGGGGGGCGCCTGGCGGATGTCTTTGGCCGCAAACGCAGCTTCATTGCCGGCGTCGTGGTGTTCGCCCTCGGCTCGCTCCTCTGCGGCGTCTCGGTTGATCTGCCCATGATGTTGTGCGGCCGGATGCTGGAGGGGCTCGGCAATATTCTGATGGGGCCGGCGGCGGCGCTCTTGGCCACCGAAGCCTTTGGACCGGCGCAGCGCGGGCGGGCGATGGGCATCTACAGCGCCTTGGGCGGATTGGCCCTGGTGTTCGGTCCCATCATCTGCGGTGCGCTGGTGCAGCTTGGGGGCTGGCGCTGGGCATTCTTCGTGAATCTTCCACTGGCCGCCGCCACCCTCCTCCTGCTGCGTGCGGCCGGGCCGGCGACCGCCAGCCCGCGTGGTGGCACCTTCCGGCCGATGCACAGCCTGCTTCTGGCGGCTGCACTGGGGCCGCTGGTGCTGGGTCTGCAGCAGAGCCATGTCTGGGGCTGGAACGCGCCCCTCACGCTCACGCTGATCGCGGCGGGTGCGGTTCTTCTGGCGCTCTTCATCGTCGCGCAGCGGCGCGCCGCCGAGCCGCTGGTGGATATGCGCCTGTTTGCCGACCGGCAGTTCACGGCGGACAGTCTCGTGCTGTTCTGCGCGCAATGCGCGCTGGTCGGCCAATCGGCCTTCGGCGCCATCTATCTCCAGCGCATCCTGCACTTCACCCCGCTTCAGTCCGGCCTCGCCATGCTGCTGTTTCTGCTGCCACTGATGCTGTGTGCGCCGCTGGCGGGCCGGCTCTATGACCGCTATGGCGCGAAGCTGCCGGCGGTCACCGGGTTGACGCTGGCGACCCTCGGCCTGTTCTGGCAGACGCAGGCACTGCCCCGCGCTGACTTCCTGCTGATGTTCCCCGCCCTCATCCTCACCGGCGCTGGGATGGGTCTCTTCCTGTCGCAGACCTATACGGACGGCACCGCGCGCGTGACCGAGGATCGGCGCGGGAGTGCCTTCGGCGCTCTCGACACGGTGCGCCAGCTGGGGGGCGCCATCGGCATGGCGGCCATCGGCACGGTGGTTGCCGGCACGGAGCGCGCCCGGGTGCTCGACATTGCGGTCAAGGCCGCACCGGAGGGGGCGGTGCGCGCCCAGCTCGAAGCCCTCATGGAGCAGGCCATCTATGGCAAGGAGGAGGCGGTGCGGGTGCTGCTTGAGCAGTGGCCGGCGGTCGCTTCCGCCCTTCGTCTCAGCGCCGCCCAGAGCATTGGCGACGGCTATTATGTCGGATCGGGCATGGTGGCACTCGGCCTGCTGGCGGCGCTGGTGCTCATGCGTCGCAAACCGGATGCGCTTCCACAAATCGCCAAGATGGTGCCCTGATGCGCGTTGTTCTGGCCACGCTCGGATCGTTCGGTGATCTCTATCCCATGCTCGCAATCGGGCAGGCGCTGCGCGCGCGCGGCCATGACCCGATCATCGCCGCCCCGCCGGTCTATGCCGCGCGCGTCGCGGCGCTCGGCCTGGCCTTCCATCCCCTGCGGCCAGATTTTCCGCCCGACGTGCTGATGGAAATCTTCGGCGACGCTGTGCATGGCGGGCGGCGGCTGTTCCTCGACCTCGTCTTTCCCCATGTCCGGGAGACCTATGAGGATCTGCTGGACGCCACCGAGGGCGCGGACGCGCTGGTGGTGGGCGAACTCGTCCATGTGGCCCGGCTGGTGGCGGCCCGGCGCAGCCTGCCCTGGGCGAATGCCATGCTGGCGCCCGCCACCATGATGTCGGCGCTGGATCCCAGTGTGCTGACATGGTTTCCGGCGGGCTATCACCTGCGCCATCTCGGGGCCTGGCCGCAGCGGCTGCTGTTCCGCCTCATCCGCCGCCAGACGACGCGGTGGGCCGGGCCGCTCCTGGCCCTTCAGCGGGAAATGGGGGTGGGCACCGGTGACATCATGTTCACCGACAAGTTCTCGCCCGATCTGGTGCTGGCGCTGTTCCCGCGTGTCTTCGGCGCGCCGCAACGGGACTGGCCGGCTGCCTCCATACAGACCGGCTTTCCTTTCTTCGCGCAGGAGGCGAGCCCCGAGACCGCCACGCGGATCGACGCCTTCCTCGCGGCCGGCTCTCCGCCGGTGGTGTTTACGCTGGGCACAACGGTGGTCTATCTGGCGCACGACTTCTACCAAATCGCCGCAGATACGGCCCGCGCACTGGGGCGTCGCGCCATTCTCCTCATGGGCAAGAACCCGCCCCCCGACGCGCCCGCCGATCAGGTTCTGGCGCTGGATTATGCGCCGCATTCCAGCCTGTTCCCCCATGCAGCGGCCGTGGTGCAGCATGGCGGCGTCGGCGGCTGCGCGGAGGCGCTGCGGGCCGGCGTGCCGGTGCTCACCATTCCCTTCGCCTTCGACCAGCCCGACAATGCGATGCGCATGCGCCGAATGGGCGTGGGGGCCGTGCTGCCGCACACGAAGGTCAACCGGGCCACCCTCGAGCAGAGCCTGCGCGCGGTGCTGGACGATACGGGGCTTGCCGCGCGCGCGAGAGCGGTGGCGCGCGCGATCGACCCCGAGGCCGACATGGCGCGGACCGTGGCGGCCATCGAGGCCCTTCAGGACAGCCCGGCGCAGCGCAGCTCTGCCACGCTGCCGTTCGCCGAACGCTGATCACCTCCGGGCGCCAGGAGCCCCCATGTCCACCAGCAAGCCTCCCCTCGATGCGACCATGGCCGATCACGCCCCGCAGGGCCTGAAGACCATTGAACTCGCGCTCCCGGCCGGTCCTGTCCGGGTGGGCTGGTTTTCGGGTGCCAGCCGCGAGGCGGTGGTGGAGGCGGTCCGCCTTGCCGCCCATCTGGAGCCCGGCGCTGCCTTCCA
>NCCY01000324.1 GCA_002279855.1 Rhizobiales bacterium 12-68-15 | reverse complement strand
CATCCAGCGCGATCTGCACCCTCAGGCCGGAGGCGTCCGTCCGGTTCGCGAGTGAGATGCGCGCGCCGATGCGGGCGGCGGAGGTCTCCGCGATGGTCAGGCCGAGGCCGCTGCCGGAGGCCGGGCCGGCCGCCCCCGCCTTGCGCCCGCGATAGAAGCGCCCGCGCACCTTCGGCAGTTCGTCAGCATCAATGCCCGGACCTTCGTCGGTGAGCACAAGCCCCGTTCCATCGGGATCGACGGACCAGTCCACCACGCCGCCGGAGGGGGAATGCTGGACGGCATTCTCGTGCAGGTTCCGCAGCATCAGCGCCAGCGCATCCCGATCGGTCCGTCGCACCATGAGGTCAAGTCCCGGGGCAAGCCGAATGATGAGGCCGGCGGGTCGTGGCACGCTGTCCACCGCCTCGCGGAGCACGTCGCCGATGACGGTGTCCGTCACCTTCCCCGCCTCCCCGGCCTCCAGCCGCGCAAGCGCGAGAAGCTGGCGTACAAGGCGGCCGGAGCGATCCACCGAGACGAGGATCTGGCGCAGCGCATGCGTGCGGACCTCCGGGTCCTGCGCCGCGAGCGCCACCTGCGCCTGCGTCTTCAGGCCGGCGAGCGGGGTCTTCAGTTCGTGGGCGGCGAAGGCTGTCACATCCCGCTCATGCCGGCGGGCGGCATCCACCTTGGCGAGGAGGTCGTTAAGCGCGGCGATCAGCGGGCGGATCTCCGAAGGTGCATCATCGGGCGGCACCGGCCGCATGTCCTCACCCTCGCGCGCGGCAATCTGCGCGGCTGCGGCATTGAGGGGCCGCAGGCCGCGCCCCAGGCTCAGCCAGATCAGCAGGCCCAGCAGCGGCATCGCCAGCAAGGCGGGGGCGGCAAGACCCGCGAGCAGGTCACGCACCAGCTTGTCGCGCAGTCCGATCCGGTCGCCCACCACCACGCGGACACCCTTTTCGGTATCGACGATGGTGTAGACGCGCCAGCGCTCGCCATCCACCTCGCGCTCGGAAAAGCCCTCGCGCTCCGCCGCCATCATATCGTCCGGAGCGCCGGAGGAGCGGGCGAGCAGGTGGCCGTCGAACGACCAGATCTGGCAGGAAAGCTGCCGCTCATACGACGGGGAAATCGGCGCCACGGCTGCCGCCGCGCCCGTGCCTCCGGCACCCGGCATGACGAGGGAATGGACCATGCGCGCGGCTTCCTGGAGGCGCGTGTCCAGCACCTGCTCGATCTCGCTGCGGCTGCCGATGCCGATCCAGGCCATGGCACACAGCCAGATGGCGCCCGTCGCCGCCAGGAGGATGAAGAAGAGGCGCCGGCGCAGGGAGATCATGACACGCCCCGGATGCGGTAGCCGACGCCGCGTACGGTCTCGATCAGGTCGCGCCCGAGCTTGCCGCGCAGATTGTGGATATAGACCTCGACCGTATTGCTCTCGATATCCTCCTGCCAGCCATAGAGGCGTTCCTCGATCTCGCCCTTGGGCCGGATCATCCCCGGCCGCTCCACCAGCAGGGCGAGGACCGCGAATTCGCGCCGCGACACGGCAACGGGGACCCCGCAGCGGAACACCGACAGGGTGGCGGGATCGAGTTCGATCTCGCCATGGACAAGCCGCGGAGTTGCCCGCCCGCCGCCGCGCCGGGCCAGCGCCCGCAGGCGCGCGCCCAGTTCATCAAGGTCGAACGGCTTGCCGAGATAATCGTCGGCCCCGGTATCGAGCCCGCGCACCTTGTCGGCAGTCTCGTCCAGTGCGGTGAGGAGAAGGACCGGCGTCGCGTCCAGCCCGGCCCGCATGGCTCCCAGCACATCAAGGCCCGAACCGTCCGGCAGCATCAGGTCGAGAACCAGCGCATCGAAGCGGGCCCCCGCAAGGGCCGCGCGGGCGTCGGCACAGGTCGAGACAACATCCACCGTGAACCCGGCAATGGACAGGCCGGCGCGCACGCCATCCGCCAGAACCGGATCGTCCTCCACCAGAAGTATGCGCATCACGTCCTGTTTATCTCCCATCGGCCGTCCCCCGCCAGCATCACCGGCGAGCTTAAGGCTGGCTTAAGGTGGGGAGCCGAGCGGTGCGCCGTCAGTGACGGAGCGGCGGTTTCATGATTTTTCCATCTCCAGCCTCGCGGTTCGCGGCCTTGCGGATGGGCGTGCGCCGTGCCTTCAGGATCGGCCTTCTGGCACTGGTGACGGCCATGTCGCTCGGCCCGCTGCCGCTTGCGGCCCAATCCTCGGGCGGGTTCAGCCACCTCCTCGAAAAGCCTGTCACCGGCGCCCCCTTCAGCCTCAAGGTCGCGCGGGCCGCGCCGGGCATCGTGCGGCTGAACTGGACGGTGGCGACGGGCACCTATCTCTACCGCGACAGCCTGAAGGCCAGCATTGCCGGACGCCCCGTGCCGCTCGACCTGCCAGCGGGCGAGACCAAGGACGATGCCGTCTTCGGCCCGGTGCAGGTCTTCCACCATGACCTGAAGGCGGACCTTGCGGGGCTGCCGGAGAAGGGCCGGCTGGATGTCACCTTCCAGGGCTGCTCGCAGGACGGCATCTGCTTTCCGCCCGAGACCCGCGCCGTGGCGCTGGACACGCTCGCGGTCGGCCCCGGTCTAAAGGATGGCGGCATGCAGGACGCTGCCGCAGTCGCTGTATCGCCCGTTGAACCGGAAGTCCTTCCGCAGGTCACGCCCGAGACGGGTGGAGCGCTTGCGGATGCGGGCGCGCTGTTTTCCGCCGGCCTCGGCTGGACGCTGCTTGCCTTCCTGGGGTTCGGCCTGCTGCTCTCGGTCACGCCCTGCGTGTTCCCGATGATACCGATCCTCGCCGGCATGCTGACCGGCGCGGGCGCCGGGCTGACACCCCGGCGCGGGCTTCTGCTCACGGGTGTCTATGTGCTTGCCATGGCGGCAGCCTACGGCCTCGTGGGAGCGGTGGCTGGCTGGTCGGGCGCCAATCTCGGCCTGTCCGCGCGCCTGTCCGGTCGTGCGGGCGGCGGGACGCTGGGCCGGGCAGCGCTGCTCGGCTTCGGCTCGGCGCTGATCGTCGGCCCGTGCGTGACGCCCCCGCTGGCGGGCGCCATGCTCTATGCGGCCTCCACCGGCGATGCCGTAACAGGCGCGGCCGCCCTTTTCATGCTCGGCCTCGGCATGGGGCTGCCGCTGTTGCTGGTGGGCCTGTTCGGCCCCGCTCTGCTGCCGAGGAGCGGCCTCTGGCTGATGCGCGCCAAGCAGGTCTTCGGCGTCCTGTTCCTCGCTGTCGCCATCCTGCTGGCGGGACGCCTGCTGCCGCCATCCGTGACGCTCGCCTTGCTGGGCGTGCTGCTGATGGCGAGCGCGGGCTTCTTCGGCGCCTTCGACCCGATCACCGGCACGAGCGGGGCTGCCGCACGCCTGACCCGTGGCACAGGCCTCGCCGTCGCGGTCTATGGTGCGGCCCTCATCCTCGGGGCTGCGGGCGGGGCGGACGACCCGCTGCGTCCGCTGGCCTTCCTGCGCGCACCCGCCGCCATGGCGGCGGCGCCGGAGGGCGTGCGTGTCACCTCCCCGACGGCCTTCGAAGTCGCATTGCGGGGAGCTGGCGACGGACCGATCCTGGTGGACTTCACCGCCGCCTGGTGCGCCATCTGCAAGACCAACGCCGCCATCATGGCCACGCCGGCGCTTCGGGCGCGGCTGGAGCATTTGCCCCGCATCACCGCCGACGTGACCACGACCAATGAAGCGGCGCGGGCGCTGATGACCCGGTTCGGGGTCGTCGGTCCGCCCACCCTCTTCCTGGTGGACCGGACGGGCCGCGAGCTTCCGGGCTCCCGCATCGTCGGCCCGCTCAGTTCCGAAGACCTGACCCGCCGCCTCGACGCGGCCGGCGCCTGACCTCTTTCCCTTCCGAAACCACAGGAGACTTCATGCAGCGTCGCCACCTTCTCATGCTCGCGACCGGCCTTGCGGTGGCGGCGCTGGTGCGGCCCGACACCGGCGCCGCACAGACCGTCGATGTGGACGGCATCCTGCGCGATCCGGCCGCACCCACCGGCGGCAATCCGAAGGGGGACGTCACGGTGGTCGCCTTCCTCGACTACAACTGCCCTTTCTGCAAGACATCCGCGCCGGACCTCGCCCGCGCCGTGAAGCAGGATGGCAAGGTCCGGCTCGTCTACAAGGATTGGCCGATCCTGAGCGAAGCCTCTGTCTATGGCGCGCAGATCGCGCTGGCGGCGAAGTATCAGGGGGCGTACGAAACGGTCCACAAGGCCCTGATGGCCATACCGGGCCGTGGCATCACCAAGGAACAGATGCTCGCCGCGATCCAGACGTCGGGCGTCGATCTGGAGCGGCTGGACGCGGATCTGAAGGCCCATGCGGCGGACATCACCGCCTTGCTCCGTCGCAACCTGTCGCAGGCCGAATCCCTCGGACTTCGGGGCACGCCCACCTATCTGATCGGGCCGTTCAAGACCTCGACGCTGGATTCTGCAGGCTTCAAGGAAGCCTTTGCCGAGGCCCGGCGGCGGCAGGCGGCGGAGTAGGCGGGATGCGTTTTCCCTCGATGCCGCGGGACCGCCACGGCTTGGCACGCCTGATGCCGCTTGCAATTCTGTCTCTGGCGCTCGCCGGCTGCGTGACCACCCAGCAACCGCCACCGCTCCCGACCGCCCCAGCCGCCCTGCCGCGTTATGGCGCGCTCACCGATGGCGGCTTCACCGTCCCGGCAGTGGCACCCGGAGACCTGGCGGAGCGCAATGTCCGCCAGCTGGTGGACAACCCGACCGGCCAGCCGCCCGGTACCCTGGTGGTCGATCCGAAGCAGCGCTTCCTCTATCTGGTGCTGGAGAACGGCAAGGCCCTGCGCTACGGGGTCGGCGTCGGACGCGAGGGGCTGGAGTTTGCCGGCACCGCTCAGGTCGGCCACAAGCGGGCATGGCCGCGCTGGACGCCGACGCGGGACATGATCGCCCGCGAGCCGGACAAATACCAAAAATGGGCCAAGGGGATGGCTGGAGGCGAGGAGAATCCGCTCGGCGCCCGTGCGCTCTATCTGTTCCAGAACGGCCAGGACACGCTCTACCGCATCCACGGCACCAACGAGCCCTGGTCCATCGGGGAAGCGGTCTCGTCCGGCTGCATCCGGATGATGAACCAGGATGTGATCGACCTCTACCAGCGCGTGCCGGACGGCGCGAAGGTGGTGGTGCTTCCGGGCTGAGACAACGCCCGCGCGCCGGCACAGCGGCGCGCGGGCCGGCCGGATCAGTACATGGGCATGAAGGGTCCGCCCCACGGGCCGTAATCGAACGCCATCTGCTGGTTCATCATGGCGGTCATCTGCTGCTCGTTGACCAGCCGCTGCTGGAACATCATCTGCTGATAACTCGCGAAATTGTCCTGCGTGCCGTAATAGAGGCACCCGCAGACGGTCGGGTCCGCATAGAGGTAGACCGGCTGGCCGCCCTGGTTCTGGACCGTGAACTTGTGGGGCGGCAGTTCTTCACGCGGAAGCCCGCTGCCGCCAGCATGTTTTCCTTGTCCTGAACGGCCGTGACACAGCCTGCGGCGGACAAACTTAAAACAGTTACAAAAGCAATTGCCCTGATCTTCACGGTTACGCTCCCCTGCCGGACTGTCCGTCTACTGGGATGGCACTCTAGCAGCGCAGCCTCTTGTGTCGAGGGGCGAGGGATCTTCATGCCTAACGCCAGCGCAGCCGTCGGCACAAACGCGGATGCGCGGCGCTCAAAACCTCAGTCGGGCGGCACTTCCAGCGTGGTGTTGAACACCACGAGGTCGCCGCGATACTGCCCCGTGCCGAGATAGAGGATGCGCCCGTCCCGGTCGGTGATGACGCGCCGCACCTCGCCGACAGGGGCGCCCACGGGGAGATCCAGCAGCCGCGCCACGGTGAGGTCGGCGGCGAGGATGCGGACGGACTGCGCCATCTTCTTCACCCTCAGCTCCGGCAGGCGCCCGAGCAGGGGAATGACCATGGCGGTGTCGAAGGCCTCCCTTCGCCCTCCCGCACGCCCGGCAGCGGAACATCCACCTCCACCGCCAGCGTTTCCGGCAGGTTACCATCCAGCATTTCCATGAAGGTGTGCCAGCTGGAATCAAGCTGGATGACCTTGCGCGGGGTGAGGCGGTCCGCAACGAAGGTGCCCTTGCCCTGCATGCGCGCGATGAGGCGGTCGTCCGCCAGCACGCCCAGCGCCTGCCGGACGGTGACGCGGGCGACGCCATACATCTCCGACAACTGGTCCAGGGTCGGAAGCTGGTGACCGGGGGACCAGCGGCCTTCCTCGATCTCGGCGCGGATCAGGTTGGAGAGGGCCACATAGAGCGGCAAGGCGGACGTGCGCAGGCGCCGGCGCCGCTCCTCGCCCTCCGCCCCGTCCTGCATCGTGTCAGGCGCCATGCTCTCCACGCCCTCAACTCCCGTCTTGCCGCCTGTCACAGGCCTGTCGATGGCCTTTCGATGGCATGGATTTAGACCACACCGCCCTGCCGGGAAGATCGTCCCGGTGTCGCACCCGATGCTAGCCACATGCCCGATCTCTTGGCACGACCGAATTTCAGGCATCCTGCCCATGAAATAATCTTGTCTGCTGGTTGACCATTCTGCTGGTTGACCATACCATAGCATCTTTACGTGACACAGAGGGAAGATGACCGATCACGGCGCTCCCCCGGCTCATTCCGGTCCAGCCAGAGGGATATTGTCATGACGAACCCCCTTCGCGTACGCCTCGCCGCCGTTGCGGCGGCGGTCCTCTGCCTCGCCGCGCCGGCGCAGGCGCAGGCGGAAATGAACAGCGTCCGGGTCGCCACCCAGATCGGGCTGCCCTATCTGCCGCTCATCATCATGCAGCATGACAAGCTGTGGGAAACTGAGGCCAAGGCCCGGGGCGTCGATGTCACGGTGGACTATTCCCGCCTCGGTGGCGGCTCGCCGCTGAACGACGCGCTGCTGTCCGATTCCGTGCAGGTGGCCGCCGCCGGCCTCGCCCCCATGCTCACGCTCTGGGACAAGAGCGCGAAGGTCTATGGCGTGAAGGGCCTTTCGGCCATCAATGCCTCGCCCATGGATCTCCTGACCAACAAGCCCGACATCAAGTCCATCAAGGATTTCGGGCCGAATGACCGGATCGCCCTGCCGAGCATCCGCGTGTCGATCCAGGCCATCATCCTCGCCATGGGCGTCGAGCAGGCCTTCGGCCCCGGCAAGTCCGGGGAGCTGGACAATATCGAGGTGGCGATGGCCCATCCCGAGGCCTATGCGGCGCTCACCACCAAGGCGGGCGGCATCACCGGCTACATGGCGTCCTCCCCCTTCCAGGAGCGCGCGCTGAAGGTACCCGGCATCACCAAGGTGGCGGATTCCTTCGACATCCTCGGCGGCCCGGCGACCTTCTCGGTGGCCTATGCCAAAGCCGACTTCGTGAAGAGCAACCCGAAGCTGGTGGAGGCGTTCATCGCCGCGCAGCGCCGGGCGGTCGGCCTCATCAAGTCCGACCTGAAGGGCTCCATCGACA
>NCCY01000323.1 GCA_002279855.1 Rhizobiales bacterium 12-68-15 | reverse complement strand
GTCACGCCTGGCTGGCGGCCTTGCGGCCGAGGGCGGCCTGGGCGGCGGCGAGGCGCGCGATCGGAACGCGGAACGGCGAGCAGGACACATAGTCGAGCCCGACTTCCTCGCAGAACGCCACCGAGGCGGGATCGCCGCCATGCTCGCCGCAGATGCCGAGCTTGATGTCGGGCCGCGACTGGCGGCCGCGCTCGACGCCGATCCGGACCAGCTCGCCCACGCCGTCCACATCGATGGAGACGAAGGGATCCACCTCGATGATGCCCTTCTGGACATAGGGGCCGAGGAAGGTGCCGGCATCGTCACGCGAGACGCCGTAGCAGGTCTGGGTGAGGTCGTTGGTGCCGAAGGAGAAGAACTCCGCCGCCTCGGCGATCTCCTTGGCCCGCAGCGCCGCGCGGGGCAGCTCGATCATGGTGCCGACCTGGAAGGTCAGGGTGGCGCCGGTCTCGGCTTCCACCGCCTTGGCGGTCTTGCGGATCACGGCATCCACGATGTCGAACTCCGCCTTGGTGGCGATGAGCGGCACCATGACTTCCGGGACCACGGCCTCGCCGGTGCTCTTGGCGGCCAGAACGGCCGCCTCGAAGATGGCGCGCGCCTGCATTTCCGCGATTTCGGGGAAGGCGATGGCGATGCGGCAGCCGCGGAAGCCGAGCATGGGATTCACCTCATGCAGCTCCTTGCGGCGACGCTCGATCCGCTCCACGTCCACGCCGAGGCTTTTGGCCACTTCCGCGATTTCCGCGTCCGTGTGCGGCAGGAACTCGTGCAGCGGCGGATCGAGCAGGCGGATCGTGACGGGCAGACCCTTCATGATCTCGAACAGCTCGACGAAGTCCGCGCGCTGCATGGGCAGCAGCTTGGCCAGCGCCGAGCGGCGGCCGGCCTCGTCGTCGGCGAGGATCATCTCGCGCACGGCCAGGATGCGGCCGGCATCGAAGAACATGTGCTCGGTGCGCGACAGGCCGATGCCCTCGGCGCCGAAGGAGCGCGCCATGCGGGCGTCCAGCGGTGTTTCCGCATTGGCGCGGATCTTGAGGCGGCGCACCTTGTCCGCCCAGCCCATGAGGGTGGCGAACTCGCCCGACAGTTCCGGCTGGAGCATCGGCACTTCGCCGGCCAGCACCTGTCCGGTGGAGCCGTCGATGGTGATGATGTCGCCCTTCTTGAAGTGGCGGCCGGAGACGGTGAGCGTCTGCGCGGCATAGTCGATGCGCAGGGAGCCGGCGCCGGAGACGCAGGGCTTGCCCATGCCGCGCGCCACCACGGCGGCGTGCGAGGTCATGCCGCCGCGCGAGGTCAGGATGCCCTCGGCCGCATGCATGCCGTGGATGTCCTCGGGGCTGGTCTCGACGCGCACCAGGATGACCTTGCGGCCCTGTCCCTTCAGCGCTTCCGCCTCGTCGGCGGAGAACACGATGGAGCCGGAGGCGGCGCCGGGCGAGGCCGGCAGGCCGGACGCCACCACGTCGCGTTCCGCCTTGGGGTCGATGGCGGGGTGCAGGAGCTGGTCGAGCGCGGCGGGATCGACGCGGGAGATGGCCTCTTCCTGCGTGATCAGGCCTTCGCTGGCGAGTTCCACCGCAATCCGAAGCGCCGCCTTGGCGGTGCGCTTGCCGGAGCGCGTCTGGAGCATCCAGAGCTTGCCCTTCTCGACGGTGAATTCCAGGTCCTGCATGTCCCGGTAGTGGTTTTCAAGCACATGCGAGATGCGCTCGAACTCCTGGAACGCCTCGGGCAGGGCGCTTTCCATGGAGGGCTTGTCGGAGCCGGCGGCCTTGCGGGCGGTTTCCGTCAGGTCCTGCGGGGTGCGGATGCCCGCCACCACGTCTTCGCCCTGCGCATTGACGAGGAACTCGCCATAGAGCGCCCGCTCGCCGGTGGAGGGGTTGCGGGTGAAGGCGACGCCGGTGGCCGAGGTGTTGCCCATGTTGCCGAACACCATGGCCTGCACGTTCACGGCCGTTCCCCAGCTTTCGGGAATGGCGTGGAGGCGGCGATAGGTGATGGCGCGCTGGTTCATCCAGGAGCCGAACACGGCCCCGATGGCGCCCCACAGCTGCTGGTGCGGGTCCTGCGGGAAGGGCTTGCCGAGCTTTTCCTGTACCTTCGCCTTGTACTGCACCACCAGAGCGGCCCAGTCGTCGGCATCAAGGTCGGTGTCGAGGGTGTGGCCGTTCTGGAGCTTGTAGGCCTCCAGAAGCTCCTCGAAATTGTGGTGGTCCACGCCCAGCACCACGTCCGAGTACATGGTGATGAAGCGGCGATAGCTGTCATAGGCGAAGCGCCGGTCGGCGAGCTTGGCCACGGCCTCGACGGTGGCGTCGTTGAGGCCGAGATTGAGAACCGTGTCCATCATGCCGGGCATGGAGGCGCGGGCGCCGGAGCGCACCGAGACGAGCAGCGGGTTCGCCGGATCGCCGAAGGTCTTGCCGGTGATGCCGCCGATTTTCGCCAGCGCGGCTTCCACATCGCCCTTCAGCTCGGCGGGATAGGTCTCCCCGTGGGCGTAATAATAGGTGCAGAGTTCCGTCGTGATCGTGAAGCCGGGAGGAACCGGAAGGCCGAGATTGGCCATTTCTGCGAGGTTGGCGCCTTTGCCACCCAGCAGGTTCCGCATGTCCGCTTTCCCTTCGGCCGTGCCGTCGCCGAAGGAGTAGACCCATTTCGTCATCTGAGGAGATCCCTTGGGGTGTTCACGCTACGCGGGGAGACTGCGCGGTTGCTTTAACCGCTGAAGACCGCGCCTTCAACTCTGGCGTTGGCTCAAGGCTCAATGAGGCATCAGGCCGAGAATGCCCACGAGAATGAGATAGACTGCCACAAGGATGTTGAGCAGGCGGGGAAAGATGAGGATGAGGATGCCCGTCACCAGCGCAATGATGGGCGAAAGCAAGACGATATCGAACGTCATGGGGGTGCTCCTGAAGCGTGGCGGTTTCGCCTGAGGCGGTAAGACGCGAACCCGCCCGGTGGTTCCCATGCGGCCTCACGCCGCTGTGAAATGACGCACGATTGCGGCGCGGCAGCAATCGCGGCGAAAGTGACGTTGCGACAAGCAATCGTGCCCCTCGGCCGCGCGTCCGCGCGGGTGTCGGGCGCACGCGTCAGTCAGGGAGCGGGCCATGGGGTGGTCAGGTCGTCT
>NCCY01000029.1:19627-20218 GCA_002279855.1 Rhizobiales bacterium 12-68-15 | reverse complement strand
GATCAGCCGCTCATGGGCGGCGGCCTGAAGCGGGCGCAGGGGCTTGCCCACGCGCCGGCCATGGAAGGAGGCCATCTGCCCGGTGTCCGGGTCGCGGCGCGGCCCGCCGGGGGCAGCGGGGACCGGGCCGTCCGTGTTCGGGTCTTCGGACATGAGGGCATCCCCGCAACGGGCAGGTGGGCCCCGGTGCCACAGGCGATCCGGGCCGGCGCATCCTGCCGAAACCATCAAAAAAAGGGCCGTCTCCGGCCCCTTGTCGCCGCCTTCCGGCGGGCGCATCGTTCGTCTTCGCCTTAGAACGCGATCCGATCAGATTGAACCAATCTGATCGGTGAATCGCCCTCTAACTTATTGATAGAGAATGCGTGATCCGATCAGCCTGCGGTGCAGGCTGATCGGCGCATGCTCCAGGTCCCCGGCCGGGTGATCCCGAACCGGGTGACGGCACCCGTCCGGCCGGCCCTCGGGAAGCGGCCGAGGCCGCTCCCCGCCGGGCGATGTCAGGCGAAGGCGGACTTCAGCGCGGCCACCAGATCGGTCTTCTCCCACGAGAAGCCGCCATCGGCCTCCGGCGCGCGGCCGAAATGGCCA
>NCCY01000029.1:4941-19579 GCA_002279855.1 Rhizobiales bacterium 12-68-15 | reverse complement strand
GGGCGATGTCAGGCGAAGGCGGACTTCAGCGCGGCCACCAGATCGGTCTTCTCCCACGAGAAGCCGCCATCGGCCTCCGGCGCGCGGCCGAAATGGCCATAGGCGGCGGTGCGGGCATAGATGGGCTGGGTGAGGTTCAGGTGCTCGCGAATGCCGCGCGGACGCAGGTTCATGACCTCGCGCAGCACGGTCTCAAGCTTCGCCTCTTCCACCTGCCCGGTGCCGTGCAGGTCCACATACACCGCCAGCGGGTCCGACACGCCGATGGCGTAGGCGAGCTGGATGGTGGCGCGATCGGCAAGGCCGGCCGCCACCACGTTCTTCGCCAGATAGCGGGCGGCATAGGCGGCCGAGCGGTCCACCTTGGTCGGGTCCTTGCCGGAGAAGGCGCCGCCGCCATGGGGCGCCGCGCCACCGTAGGTGTCCACGATGATCTTGCGGCCGGTGAGGCCGCAATCGCCGTCCGGCCCGCCGATGACGAACTTGCCGGTGGGGTTCACGTGCCACACGGTCTCGGGGCACACCCAGCCCTCGGGCAGGGCCTTGACGATATAGGGCTCGACGATGGCGCGCACATCCTGCGAGGACAGGGCGGCATCGAGATGCTGGGTGGAGAGAACGATCTGGGTGACGCCCACCGGCTTGCCATTCTCATAGCGCACGGTGACCTGGCTCTTGGCGTCCGGCCCCAGCGCCTTCTCGGCGCCGGAATGGCGGGCATCCGCCAGAACCTTCAGGATCTTGTGGGCGTAGAAGATGGGGGCCGGCATCAGCTCGGGCGTCTCGCGCACGGCATAGCCGAACATGATGCCCTGGTCGCCCGCGCCCTCGTCCTTGTTGCCGGCAATATCGACGCCCTGCGCGATATCGGCGGACTGGGCGTGGAGGAGCACCTCGATGTCGGCGGTTTCCCAGTGGAAGCCGTCCTGCTCGTAGCCGATGTCGCGGATGGCGAGGCGGGCGAGGTGGACCAGCAGGTCCTTGGTGATGAGGGAGGGGCCGCGGGTCTCGCCGGCGATCACCACGCGGTTGGTGGTGGCGAGGGTCTCGCACGCAACCCGCACCTGCGAGGGGTCGAAGCCCTGCTCGTTGGCGGTGCGGAAGAAGGCGTCCACCACCTCGTCGGAAATCCGGTCGCACACCTTGTCGGGATGGCCCTCGGAGACGGACTCACTTGTAAACAGATACGACGACCGGGCCATCTTGATCCTTGCGCCCTTGTGGCGCCCTTCTGGCAAATGCTGGGACGCTTTTGTCAAAGGCACGCAGGCCGGTCAAGACCGGCCTGCGGAAAGCATTTGAACGGGGGAGCGGCTTATTGGGCCACGACCTCTTCGCCGGCAATGGCGGTGACCAGATCCACGATCCGCCGACGCACCTTGCTGTCCGAGATGCGCATGAAGCTGCGCGTCAGGGCGAGGCCGTCCGACGTGGCGAGGAAATCGTTCACGAAAGTGGGGGAAGAGGATTCCGCGAACCCTTCTTCCAGGGGGTTCACCGTGGGGGCGCCTTCGAAGAAGAAGGCGACGGGAACACCAAGGACGATGGAAATCTGCTGCAACCGGCTGGCGCCGATCCGGTTCGTTCCCTTTTCATACTTCTGGATCTGCTGGAAGGTGATGCCCAGGCTCTCGCCCAGTTTCTCCTGACTCATCCCTACCATCATACGGCGCATGCGGACGCGGCTGCCCACATGCTTGTCGATCGGATTTGGCGCCTTCTTGGCCATGGTCTCTCCGGCTGGCTCGGAAAAGAATGTAACTTCGCGATGCGAAGGCTGCCCTGACGCGCGCAAGATACGCATTAAGGGATGTAGCGTCGATCAACTTTCGCGTGCATATCCGCGAATTATCGTTTCCGGACGCAACCGGCCGCCAGTGCCAAATTGAGAACGAATATAAGGCCGAAACCGAACCCGCGATATCTACCCGCAAACGTTGCGTCACTCAGGGTCGTGGGGAGACCCACGTCAAGGTTGCCTTTCCGACCAAGGGATAGTTCCGCGACAATCCGCCCCAGGGGGTCGATGACGGCGGAGATGCCGGTGTTGGCGGCCCGCACCATGGGCAGTCCTTCCTCGATGGTGCGCAGCCGCGCCTGGAGGAAATGCTGGTAGGGGCCGGGGGTGAGCCCGAACCAGGCGTCATTGGTCACGTTGAGCAGGAAGCCGGGGCGTTCTCCATCGGCCGGCAGCACGGCATCGGGAAAGATCGCCTCGTAGCAGATCAGCGGCGTCGCCTTGGGCGCGCCGGGAATGGCGAGATTGCGTAAAGTATCACCTGAGGCAAAACCGCCCCGCTGCCGGGTCAGTTGCTCGAAGCCGATGGCTTCCATCACGGGCTGGAACGGCAGATACTCGCCGAACGGTACCAGATGCACCTTGTCGGCGCTCTGGAGCACGGTGCCGGAACTGTCGATGACGCGGATGGAATTGTAGAAGCCGGAGGTCTGGCCGCGCGGCGGCGGGCCATAGCGGGCGGCGCCGGTGACGAGAATGGTGCCCGGCGGCAGCGTCGCGCCGATCCGCGCGGGCGCCCACGGCTCCCGTTCGTAGATGAAGGGAAAGGCCGATTCGGGCCACACCAGCAGCGTCACGTCCGCCAGTCCGCGCGGATACACAGCGCTGGGTTGTGCACTCAGGTCGAGATAGAGGTCGAGAATGCGCTGCCGGTCGGCATAGGAGAATTTCTGGTCCTGCGGCAGCGCCGGCTGCATGATGCGCAGCCGCACCCCCTCGACGAGCGGAAAGGCGGGCGCCGAGAGCCGCCACGTCCCCCAGCCGAAGGCCGCGACGAGAACGAGCCCCGCCACCGCCGGCCACAGCAGCCGCCCCTTGCGGCGGGGCGGGTCCAGCAGCAAGGCGGGGGCCGCGAAGATGAGGATGGCGGCGAGCGTCAGCCCCCACAGGCCGACCAGCGCGGCGCTCTGGGCGAGCGCGAGATTTTCCGCCAGCGCATAGCCGAACGTGTTCCAGGGAAAGCCGGTCAGCACATGGCCGCGCAGCCATTCGCTGCCGCCAAGGCCGGCGCCCAGCGCGCAGATCCGGCCCGGATGGCGCGACCAGAGCAGCTTGGCCGCAGCCAGTCCGAGCGCGGGAAACACAGCGAGCCCGGCGGGCAGCGACACCACCGCGAACGGCAGCAGCCAGGCGAAAACATCGGCCTCCACCAGGAAGGCGCTGCCGATCCACCACAGCGAGGCGAGGAAATAGCCGAAGCCGAAGCCCCAGCCGATGCCGAGTGCCGCCAGCACCGCGCGCGCGGAGAGGGGGGGCAGGCCGTCCATGAGGAAGACCAGCACCGGAAAGGTCAGGAACAGGACCGGCCACACCCCGAACGGGGCTGTGGAGAGGGCGGAGACCGCCCCGGCGCCGAAGGCGAGGGCGATCCGGCGCCAGCCGGTGAGGCGGCTGGTGCGCCGGGCGAGGCCACGCAGGCGGTCGATCACGCGGTCATGCCGCCGGCCTCGGCCTCGGAGGCGGCCGATGTGGGAGGATGAATGCGCACCAGCTTGACCCGGCGGGGATTGGCATCCACCACCTCGATGCGGAAGGCACCGGGGGTGAGTACCTCTTCGCCGGCCTGCGGCACGCGGGCGGCGAGCGTGATGACGAGGCCGCCGAGCGTGTCCACCTCATCCGCCACTTCCACCGGGGCGAAGTGCGGGCCGAGCACCTGCGAAACCTCGTCCAGCGGGGTGCGGGCATCCACCAGGAAGCTGCCGTCTGGCTGCGCCTTGATCAGGGCTTCCTCGTCGTCGTGCTCGTCCTCGATCTCGCCGACGATCTCCTCCACCACGTCCTCCATGGAGACGAGGCCGTCCGTGCCGCCATATTCGTCGATGACGAGGGCGAGATGCACCCGCGCGGCCTGCATGGAGACGAGGAGGTCGGCCGCCGGCATGGAGGGCGGCACATAGAGCAGCCGGCGCACCAGCCCGGCGGCGGAGAGCGAGCGGGTGAGGTCCACCGCCGCGAGATTGATGTCCGGCACCGCCACTTCGGGCCGGTCCTTGTGGACGCCGGTGAGATAGGCGAGCAGGTCGCGGATATGGACCATGCCGACCGGGTCATCGAGCGTGTCGTCATAGACGACGAGGCGGGAATGCGCGGCATTGGCGAAGGTCGCCAGAAGCTCCGCGATGGACACGTCCTTGTGCACCGCCACGATCTCCGCGCGCGGGACCATGATGTCCCCGATGCCGACTTCCTTCAGGTGAAGGATGTTGCGCAGCATCTTGCGCTCGGAGGGCGAGAATTCGCCGACCTCCCCGGCGGTCGCATCGGTCCTCGCTTCCAGCACCTCCTCAAGGTCGGTGCGCAGGGAGCCGTGGTTCCGGAACGTGCCGAGGAGGGCGCGCAATCGGTCGATGAAACTCTGCGGCTCGGAAGCCGCGGGTTCACCCGACGGGTCGGTGATGGACATGGTCTCCCTTCAGGTTTCCGCAGGCAGGGCATAGGGGTCGGAAATGCCGAGCCCCGCCAGGATATGACGTTCGGTGTCTTCCATCTCCTCGGCCTCCTCCTCGTCCTCGTGGTCGAAGCCGACGAGATGGAGGGTGCCGTGGACGATGAGATGGGTGAAATGATCGGCGAGGGCCTTGTCCTCGTCCAGTGCCTCGGCCGCCACCGTCTCGAACGCGACGATGATGTCGCCGAGCGGCACGGGGGTCACCCCGTCGGGCACCTCGGCGGCGGGAAAGGACAGCACGTTGGTGGGCTTGTCCTTGTCGCGCCAGTCCTTGTTGATGCGGCGGATGCGGGCGTCGTCGGTGAGGGTCACGCTGACCTCGAAGGTCGCGCCCTCTTCCAGTTCCGCGCCCTCGGCGAGGGCGGCGGACACCGCCCGGCGCACCAGCGCCTCGGCATCGGGCAGGGCGGCCCAGCCGTCCGCCTCGACGAGAATGTCGATTTCCAGCGAGGGACTTCGCGCGCCGTCCATGGTCAGGGCCCCTTGGCTCCGTTCGCGTTGGCGCGGTTCAGGTCCGCAGTCTCGTAGGCGGCGACGATACGGCCGACCAGTTCGTGGCGCACCACGTCCTCGGCCTTGAACTGGCAGATGCCGATGCCCTCGACACCGTCCAGCAGCTTCACGGCTTCCGAGAGGCCGGACATCTGCCCGGAGGGCAGGTCGATCTGGCTCGGATCGCCGGTGATGATCATATGCGAATTCTCGCCGAGACGCGTCAGGAACATCTTCATCTGCATGGATGTGGTGTTCTGCGCCTCGTCCAGGATGATGGCGGCGTTGGAGAGGGTGCGCCCGCGCATGAAGGCGAGCGGCGCGATCTCGATCTCGCCGGTCTGAAGCGCCCGCTCTACGAAGGCGCGGTCCATCAGGTCGTGCAGCGCGTCATAGATGGGGCGCAGATAGGGGTCCACCTTCTCCTTCATGTCGCCCGGCAGGAAGCCGAGCCGCTCGCCCGCCTCCACGGCGGGGCGGGAGAGGATGAGGCGGTCCACCATGCGCCGTTCCAGCAGGTGCACGGCATAGGCGACGGCGAGCCAGGTCTTGCCGGTGCCGGCAGGGCCGGTGCCGAACACCAGCGTGTGGCGCTTGAGGGCGCGGATATAGGCGTCCTGCGCGGCGGTGCGCGCCCGCACCGGGCGGCGGCGCAACTGGATCTCGTCGAAATTCTGCTGCGTCTCGGAGGGGTCGAAATCGAACAGGGAGCCCTGCGCGACCGCCTCGCGGATGGCGCCTTCCACGTCGCCCGGCCCGATCTCGCGGCCCCGGCGCAGATTGTCGTACAACTGCTCCAGCACGCGCCGTGCCTGCTCGCACCGGTCGCGCGGCCCGTCGAGGGTCACGTGGTTGCCGCGCGAATCCGCCTTCACGCCGAGCTTGCGCTCCACCAGAGCGAGGTTGCGGCCGTAATGGCCGAACAGCAGGGTGGCGAGGCGGTTGTCGTCGAAGGCGAGCACCACCTGCGTCGGCCCGTCCTCGCCCTGGATCGCCCAGGGATCGGAAATGGCGGCGCGCGCGGGCGTCTGGGAAGGCGCGATGGAACGGTCCTTGTCGCCGGATCTGCGCAACGCTCAGGCCTCCAGGGCGGCGAGCGGCCGGGCGCTCGCCTTGGGACGCGGGGAAACCGGCTCGCCGGCAAGGCTGTTCGGCCCCGCCGCCGTGATGGTCACAGTCAGGAATTCACCGATGCCGGCGGGGGGATCGTTCACCACCACCGACTGGAGATAGGGCGAGCGGCCGATGAGCTGGCCGTCCTGCCGGCCCGGCTTTTCCAGCAGCACCTCGAAGGTGCGCCCGACGCAGCTCAGGTCGAACGCGCGCTTGGAGGCTTCGAGCGCGGCCTGAAGGCGGTGCAGCCGTTCGGTCTTCACGCTTTCGGGCACCTGCGCCGCATGGTCCGCCGCCGGCGTGCCGGGGCGGGGGGAATATTTGAACGAGAAGGCGCTGGCAAAGCCGGTGCGCACGATCAGGTCCATGGTCTCCTCGAACTCCGCCTCGGTCTCGCCGGGGAAGCCGACGATGAAGTCGGAGGAGAGGGCCATGTCCGGCCGCGCGGCGCGCATGCGGTCCACGATGTCGAAGAACAAATCGCGGCCATGCTTGCGGTTCATGGCGTGCAGCACCCGGTCGGAGCCCGACTGAACCGGCAGGTGCAGATAGGGCATGAGCTGGGGCAGGTCGCGATGGGCGGCGATCAGCGCGTCATCCATGTCGCGGGGATGGCTGGTGGTGTAGCGCAGCCGCCCGATGCCGGAGATTTCCGCAAGGCCGTAGAGCAGGTCCGGCAGCGACCATGTGCGCCCGTCCGGCGCGGCGCCGTGGAAGGCGTTCACGTTCTGGCCGATGAGGGTCAGTTCCCGCACACCCTGGTCCGCAAGGCGCCGCGCCTCGTCGAGGATGCGGGCGACGGGGCGGGAGACTTCCGCGCCGCGTGTATAGGGCACCACGCAGAAGGTGCAGAACTTGTCGCAGCCTTCCTGCACGGTGAGGAAGGCGGCCGGCCCCCGCTTGCGCGTGGCGGCAAGGCTCGGCGCGGGCAGGTGGTCGAACTTGTCTTCAAGGGGGAATTCGGTGTCGATGGCGCGTTCGCCGCCCCGCACCTTCGCCAGAAGCTCGGGCAGGCGGTGATAGCTCTGCGGCCCGACCACCAGATCCACCACCGGGGCGCGCTTCATGATTTCGCCGCCCTCGGCCTGCGCCACGCAGCCGGCCACCGCCACGACGGTCTTCTGGCCGGTTTCCTGCTGTGATTTCCGCAGCCGGCCCAACTCGGAATAGACCTTCTCGGCGGCCTTCTCGCGGATATGGCAGGTATTCAGGATGACGAGATCGGCGTCTGCGGCCTCGCTGGTCTCGACATAACCCTCCTTCGCCAGCATGTCCGCCATACGATGGGAATCGTAGACGTTCATCTGGCAGCCGAAGGACTTCACGTAAAGCTTGCGGGGCGCGTCCATGTCACCTGTTCTGCCAACATCACCGTCGCGGATCGGCGTGACATCCGCGTGACGCCGGCGCTTGTCCTGGTCTGTCCCGGCGAGCCGGGGGTCCGCCACCATCTGAGTCCAGGCGGGCCTGCTACGGTTTTAAAGGCAAACCCGCCATTTGAAAACTCGCCGCGCCTGCAGAATTGAAGCCGGTCAATGGGTGTGGCCGGAGATGGCGTCCGTCATCAGCCGCCGCACCTCCTGCTCGCACTCCCGAGTCACCTGCTTGCGGTCGGCGTCCCCGTCCAGCATGCGGGCGGTGCCGAACCGCACCTCCACGTCGAGTGCGCCCTGGCGCAGCACTTCCAGCAGATGGGGGGCAAGTTCCAGATCCCCCGTCCAGGCCGCCACATGGCGGTGCGAGCGGCCCATGGGCAGGCCCTGAAGCCGCACATAGGCCACCGACATGGGCTGCACCAGAACGTGCCGCTCGCCGTCGAACGCCTCGCGCACCGCGCCCACCAGCGCGCTGCGGAACGGCAGCACGCGGTTGCCGTCGCTGGATGTGCCTTCCGCGAACAGCACCACGGGATCGCCGGCGCCGAGCCGCTCGGCAATCTCGCGATTGACCTTGCCGGTGGCGCTGCGCCGCGCGCGATCCACGAACACCGTGCGCTGGAGCTTGGCGAGAAGGCCGATGACCGGCCAGGTTGCCACCTCGCTTTTCGCCACGAAGAACAGCGGGAACAGCGAGCCGACGACGCAGATGTCCAGCCACGAGCAGTGGTTGGAGAGCAGCAGGAGCGGCCGCCCCGCCGCGGGTTCGCCCACCTGCCGGACCCGGACGCCGATGAGCCGCAGCACGATGCGGTGGAACAGGGCCGGGACATGGCGGCGGAACGGCAGGCGCAGCTTCAGCGCCAGCCACTGGAGCGGGATGCCGATGAGGGTTACCAGACCCACCACGAACAGGATGACGCCGATGCGGGCGCCGTCCAGCAGGCGGGAGATGCGCGGCGCCTCGGGGCCGAACAGCGGCAGCTCTTTCTTCCGGAACAGCACCAGCGCCTCGACATCGTCGCGGCTCTGGACGCCATATTCGGGAAGTCCGTCCGGGGTGACGCTCACGCGTCGGTCTCGTCCAGAGGCACCACATAGAGTTCGAGCCGATGGCCCACAATCTGGTAGCCGAGACGCCGGGCGATTTCCTCCTGGAGCCGCTCGATCTCCTCGGAGCGGAATTCCACCACCCGGCCGGAGCGCAGGTCGATGAGATGGTCGTGGTGTTCGTCGGGCACGGGCTCGTAGCGCGAGCGTCCGTCGCCGAATTCATGGCGGGCGATGATGCCGGCATCCTCGAACATCTTCACGGTGCGGTAGACCGTGGAGATGGAGATGTTGTCGTCGATGGCGACGGCGCGACGGTGCAGTTCCTCCACATCCGGATGATCGTCCGCGGCGGTCAGGACGCGCGCGATCACGCGGCGCTGGTCCGTCATGCGCATGCCCTTGGCATGGCAGGCTTCCTCGATCGCGCTGATCTTTCCGCTCAACGGTCCACGTCTCCCACCGGCTGATGCCCCCTGCTTATCGCCTCCCGCACCTGCACCGCAAGGTGCGCCGGGCGGCGCGGGTCAGAAGTCCCGCCTCATGACCACCGCGTCGCAGGTGCCGTCGGCGGTCTGGTAATAGGCCTTGCGCCGGCCCGTCTCCCCATAGCCGAGGCGCCGGTAAAGCGCGAGCGCAGCCGTGTTTCCCGCCTCCACTTCCAGATGGGAGGTGGTGACGCCCCGTGCGGCGAGGCGGCCGAGATGATGCGACAGCAGCTTTCCGGACAATCCCTTCCCCCGGGCGCGGGGGGTGATGGCGATGGTCAGGATCTCGCCTTCCGGCACCACCACATGGGACAGGACGAAACCGAGGATCGCCCCGTCCGGCCCGTCGCAGATCACATGGGCATGGGCCGCCCGCTCCGCCAGCAGGCGCTCGAACTCGTCCGCGCCCCAGCCGCGATGGAAGCTCGCCGCATGGATGCGGGCAAGGTCGACACTGTCGCTAGCGCGCGCGTCGCGCAGATGGGGGGCCTTCCCGCCGCCGAGCAGGGTGCCGAGCAGGCTCATCGCCGCGCGATGCGGGCCGCCGTCTGCGGCTTGGCGTCGGGGGAGCGCAGATAGAGCGGCCGGGGCTCGGCGGTGGCCGGATCGGCGGCGGCACCGAGGCGGGCGACCCAGGCCACGTCCGGAACGGCCAGCGTCTCCACCAGCGCGGGCGCGACCTCGCCCGGCGGCCAGGCCTCCGCCACCAGCGCCGCGCCCGACCCCACCAGCCGCACCGCGCCCATGGCGGCGGCGCGCGCCGCATCCTTCACCGCTGCGATGCGGGGCGACACCAGCGTGCGCCCGCCGGTGCCGAACACCTGCATAAACACATGGCCGTGGCGGGCATCGATGGCGGCGAGGACCGGCGTGGAATCGTCGAGCGCGAGGAACGGGGCGGCCAGCGCCGCCAGCGTCGTCACCCCCACCGCCGGCTTGCCCGCCGCCAGCGCGAAGGAGCGGGCAGCGGACAGGCCGACCCGCAATCCCGTGAAGCTGCCGGGGCCAACCGTGACCGCGATCCGGTCGATGGCGGAAAATTCCAGCCGCGCCCCGGTCAGCACCTGCTCCACCATCGGCACCAGCGCCTCGGCGTGGCCGCGATCCATGAACAGGGAATCGCCCGCCACCACCGTGTCGGCGTCAGCGTCCAGCACCGCGACGGAGCAGGCGGTAAGGGCAGTGTCGATGGCAAGAACGAGCATGATGACCGTGAGCGCGAATCCGGCGGCCACATTCCACCGAAACCCGTCGCGACGGAAGAGGAGGGCGGAAATTCATTCCGCCGTCCGGGGTTCTGCACACACGCGCGCGGTCGCGGATGCAGCGGCCCTGTTGGCAGAGAACAGGCCCGTTCAGAGCGAGAACAACCGGCTTCAGACGGGTCTGACTTCCACCACTTCCGGCACGAAATGGCGCAGCAGATTCTCGATGCCGTTCTTCAGCGTGGCGGTGGAGGAGGGGCAGCCGGCGCAGGAGCCCTTCATGTTGAGGAACACCACGCCTTCCTTGAAGCCCCGGAAGGTGATGTCGCCGCCATCATTGGCCACCGCCGGGCGCACGCGGGTTTCGATCAACTCCTTGATCGTATCGACGATTCCGGCATCGCCCTCGGCGAAGAACTCGTCCTCGTCGGTGCCGTCCGCTTCCTCGCCTTCAGACAGGATGGGCGCGCCGGACATGAAGTGTTCCATGATCGCGCCGAGGATGGCGGGCTTCAGATGCGCCCAGTCTCCCCCCGCCTTGGTCACGGTGATGAAGTCCGAACCCAGGAAAACGCCTGTAATTCCCGGGACTTCGAAAATGCGCTGGGCGAGGGGCGAGCGTCCCGCCTCCATGGGCGAGCGCAGTTCGAGCGTGCCGTCCCCCAGCACGGTGCGGCCGGGAAGGAACTTGAGCGTGGCCGGATTGGGCGTCGGCTCGGTCTGGATGAACATGGCGGTATCCCTGGAGATCTGGCCACCGGCGGGGGCGGCATGTCACCCCCAAGATAGGGATGCCGCCCGGCCAGCGGAAGTGGTCCCGGCACAAACGCCCCGACCTGTGGCCGGGGCGTCCTGTTTCGTCAGGGATTTCAGCGCTGTGGCCTCAGGCCGCCGCAGCCCTCTGGTCGGTCACGCTGGCCTCCACCGTCTGCGGCCCGCGGGCCGTATCGGTGGAGATGGCGATGGTGCGCGGCTTCTTGGCCTCGGGAATGTTGCGCACGAGGTCCACGTGCAGCAGTCCGTTTTCCAGCCGGGCGCCCTTCACTTCCACATGGTCGGCAAGCTGGAACCGCCGCTCGAACGCACGGGCCGCGATGCCGCGATACAGGAACTTGGCGCCGTCCTGGCTCTCGGCCTCGGACTTCTCGCCGCGCAGGGTGAGGCTGTTTTCCTTGGCTTCGATGGTCAGTTCGTCGGCGGTAAAGCCCGCCACGGCCACGGTGATGCGATAGTCGGTCTCGCCGGTCCGCTCGATATTGTAGGGCGGGTAGCCCGGAGCGGCGTCCACGCCGGCGCCGGAATCCAGCAGCGAGAACAGGCGGTCGAAGCCCACCGTGTTGCGATAGAGGGGGGTCAGGTCAAAGGTTCGCATGGCATATCCTTCCTTCAAGCGACATGCAGTCGGGTCCGCCGAAGCCGGACCCTCTGTATTGGCGCCGTCAATGAGACCGGCGCCGCTCCGGATGTGGGAAGGGTGGGAGGGGCCGTCAAGGCCCCCGTTTCGGGTGGTGAACGGTTTCTGAACGTAGCCCGTGGCGGCGGTTCACATCTTACATCCAATACTGAGCTTCCTGGTCTCCGGCAGAGGCTGTCCCCGTCCCGTGCCCTGGCGCCGCAAAATGCCCGCTCCCTCCCTCGCCATCGCGAGCCTGCTGCTTGCGGGCGGCGGCGGGTGGCTTGCGAGCGGCCTTTTCTCGGTGCAGGGGGTCTCGGCGCAGGTTTCGGCGCAGCGGGCCGCCGACGGGTCTCCGGTCACCGGCCCGTCGTTTGGCGCCTCCGATCCCGGCAAGGGGGCGGCCTCCGTTGCGCCGCCTCCTGGCGCTCCGGGCGACGGGGCGCATGTGGAGAAGCTGCTGGCCGCGCAAGGCTTTTCGGAGATTTCGAACCTCCGCCGGCGCGGCGGGAGCTTCGTGTGCGAGGCCACCGGCCCGCGCCGCGAGCGTGTCCGGCTGGTGCTGGACGCGGAAACCGGCGAGATCAGCGGCTTGCAACTCATCGGCTTTGCCGGCAAGTCCTACTGATCCTGTCGCGGCCCCCTTGGCATCGGCGATGGCGATTGCCCGGTTTCCCGCCAGCGTGTAACCCTGCGCCCCGTCATCCCGGATCAGGTCAGGCGAAATGCTCGGCGCCACGCCATTTCAGAGACGCGCGTTCCGCGGCAGGCACGATGGCGAAACCGCTCTCCTGTGCGAGATCGCTGCGAGCCGGATCCCGGAGGGTGCACGCTCCGGATATTTGACCACCGCCGACGACATCCGCATCCGCTACGCCCACTGGCCGGCCGCGCGCGGCGCGGGGCTGCGGGGCACCGTCACCGTCCTCACCGGGCGCACGGAGTTCATCGAGAAATATTACGAGGTGGTGCAGGATCTTACCGCCCGCGGCTTTGCAGTCGCCCTCTTTGACTGGCGCGGGCAGGGGGGCTCCGAGCGGCTGCTGAGCAACAGCCTCAAGGGTCACGTGGAGGATTTCAGCGACTACCAGGCAGACCTTGAGGCCGTGGTGCGGCAAGTGATCCTGCCGGATTGCCCCGCGCCCCATTATGCCCTGTGCCATTCTATGGGCGCGGTGGTTGCGCTGGACAGCGTGCTGGAGGGGCACCGCTGGTTCGAGCGCATGGTGTTGCTGTGCCCCATGCTTGGGCTCAATCTCGGCCCCGCCACACAAGCGGCGCGGGGGCTGGCGCGACTGCTGCGCGGCCCGTTTGCGTCATTCTACATTCCCGGAGGCCGCAACCGGCCCATCACCGAGCGGCCATTCGCCACCAATCCTGTCACCCGCGACCCTGCCCGCTATGAACTTGCGGCCGAGATGGTGCGGGCGCATCCGCACCTCGCCCTTGGTGCCCCGACCATCGGCTGGCTGGCCGCCGCCTTCGACGCCATGGACAGGCTGGCCCAGCCGGAAGTGGTCCGCCAGATCCGCCAGCCGCTGCTGATCGTGGGGGCGGGGGACGAGCGCATCGTCTCCAACAGTGCCATGGAGCGCCTGTCCACCCGCCTCATTGCCGGCGGACATGTGTTCGTGCCCGGTGCCCGGCACGAATTGCTGATGGAGCGCGACGCCATCCGCGCCCAGGCTCTGGCCGCCTTCGACGCCTTCATTCCGGGCACGCTGCCGGCCGGGTGGTGACGCCCCCCCGTCAGGTGGCGGCGAAGGTGACGGCCTCGATCTTGTTGCCGTCCGGGTCCAGCACGAAGGCGCCGTAATAATGCGGGTCATAGTGCGGGCGCAGCCCCGGCGCGCCGGCATCGCGCCCGCCATGCTCCAGTGCGCGGCGGTGGAATTCCTGCACCATGACCCGCGTTTCCGCCGCAAAGGCGATGTGGCAGCCGTTTCCCGGCGTCGCCGGCTGCCCGTTGACCGGACGTTCCAGGCTGAAGAACCAGGTGGCGGCGCCATAATCCAACGACTGCGCGTCCGCATTCAGCAGCCGCAGGCCCAGCACCGCCAGCACCGGGTCATAGAAGGCGCGCGAGCGGGCGAGATCATTGGAGCCCAGCGACAGGTGATGCAGGATCATCCGTGGTCTCCCGGCCCGACGGTTCAGCCCGCGAGGATGTCGAGAGCGGCCGCGTGAACGGCGCGGCTTCCGGCCGCCACCACACGCCCGCCGCCGGTTGCGGGGCCGCCTTCCCAATTGGTCACGATACCGCCCGCCCCTTCGATGACGGGGATGAGGGCGATCACGTCATGGTCCTGAAGCCCGGTCTCGATCACGAGGTCCACGAGCCCGGCGGCCACCATGCAATAGGCATAGCAATCCCCGCCATAGCGCGAGAGGCGCACCCGCTGCTCCACCTTCTGGAAGGCGGCGCGATCCGGCGCGTTCATCAGCAGCGGCGAGGTGGTGAAGAGGATGGCGTCCTCGATTCGTGCGCAGTCGCGCGCATGCAGCGCCCGCTCGCCGGCCGGGCCGAGATAATGCGCCGTGGCGCCGTTGCCGAAAAAGCGTTCCTTGATGAAGGGCTGGTGCATCATGCCATAGACCGGGGCGCCGTCCTTGAGCAGTCCGATCAGCGTGCCCCAGGCGGGCATGCCGGCGATGAAGGACTTGGTGCCGTCGATGGGGTCCAGTGCCCACACATAGGGCGCGTCGGCGCGCTCGTTCTCGAATTCCTCGCCGATGATGCCGTGATCGGGGAAATGCGCCTTGATCAGCGTCCGCATGGCCTGCTCGGCGGCGCGGTCGGCGGCGGTGACGGGATCGAAGGCGCGGCCGAAGCTCTTGTCTTCCACGCCGATGGAGGTGCGGAAGAAGGGCAGGATGGCCTCGCCGGACACCGTGGCGAGCGTGTGAACGAAATCATCCAGGGCAACGGGCGTCATCGGGCGTCTCCACGGGCGTCTACCGGACGGCGCCGTGCCGCGTCTGGCAGGCTCGGCCGCTTCGGATCGGCGCGTCCGGCTCCGGCTCTGCCGCGCACGGCGTTGCGGAACGGCCC
>NCCY01000029.1:0-4926 GCA_002279855.1 Rhizobiales bacterium 12-68-15 | reverse complement strand
CGAGGGCGCCTACATTATCGTCTGTCACAGCACTTGTTGGCAGTGCGGCATGCGCCCATATTATCAGAGCGCGACGTCGCCTGGCGATGTCGCTGCCCTCCTTGGGCGTTTCCTCCCTAGACTTGGGCCGCTCTGCTAGAGCGGCCCCTTTCTTTTGTGGCGGCGGCCTGATTCCGCTTCTAGCGAGCGGTGATCCCGGTTTCTGTGCCCGGTATAGCCTGCCGTTGCGCCACTTCCCCTTGCTTCATCTGCGACCCGATCAGGTCTGCGTACCGACGTAAGGTCGCGTCCGCGCAGCCGTGTCGGGGTGCCCTGCTTCGATTTCTGGATTTCCGGGCGGATGCCGTTACGGGACCGTCGCCGGATGCCTCTCGACCGGAATGGAGAGGCTCAATAAATTCAATGACTTGCAAGAAAGTGTGCAAATGCGACAAACAGGCTCTTGATTTTCGGCACCGCACTGGGCTATTGCTGCATTGCGACATGGCGATTGGCGTCGCTGTGTCGCTGCCCTCCTTGGGCGTTTCCTCCCTAGACTTGGGCCGTTCGCTTGCGGACGGCCCCTTTCTTTTTTGGGCCGTCGGGAACAGCGCAGCGAAAGGTTGATGTGAGCATCAATCTCTCGCCGCAAATTCGTATACCTGCCATTCGAAAAACGCAAGGCGCCTTTTTCAGGCCATAGGCGTTTTCTATTCTGCGGCCGCCCGTGGTACCGCCAGTTCCTCCCCGACCACCTCCATCAGCCGCCGCGATACCGCTTCGAGGTCCGAGCGGACCTGATAGAAGTTCGCGCCGCGGCTGTAGGTGGCTTCCTCCATATAGAGCCCGCGATTGATCTCGATCTGCACCGCGTGCAGGCCGGCGGCGGGGTTGCCGTAATGCTCGGTGATGTAGCCGCCCGCATAGGGCTTGTTGCGCACCACCGCATATCCGCGCTGCGTGAGTTCCGTTTCCAGCGTCTCGGTGAGAAGCGGCGCGCAGCTGGTGGCATAGCGATCGCCCAGCACGAAATCGGCCCGCACGCTCTCGTCGCGGATCGGGCCGGACGGCATGGAATGGCAGTCCACCAGCAGCGCCACCCCGAATCGCCGGTGCGTCTTGCTCATCAGGCGCCGCAGGGCCTGATGGTAGGGCTTGTAATAGGTCTCGATCCGGTCGAGCGCCTCCGCCACGGGCAGGCGGCGCGGGTAGATCTCCTGCGCGTCGCCCACGACCCGCGCGATGGTGCCGAGCCCGCCCGAGACGCGGATCGACCGGGTATTGGCAAAGGACGGCAGCCGGCCCTCGAACATGCGCGGGTCCAGTTCGTACGGCTCGCGGTTCAGGTCGAGGAAGGCGCGGGGGAACAGCGCCCGCATCAGCGGCACTCCGGCGCCCACCACATCCATGAACAGCTCATCCACGAAACTGTCTTCGGAGCGGCGCAGCGTCTCGAAATCGAGACGCGTCTGCTCCACGAAGCTGCGCGGATAGATCCGGCCCGAATGCGGCGAGTTGAAAATCACCGCCGCCGCAGGTGTTTCCTGGGACAGGATCTCGAAGGCGGGATCGATGGAGTCTGCGAGGCAGGCGGTCACGGGAGCGGGAAGTCCTTGAAGAGGGCGTCAGCGGCACGGGCGCGTCCGCCCCGCCTCCATGATGCGCAAGAGGCCCATGCCTTGTGAAGAGGCGAAAAGGTTCACTTCGAATTTACCCGTTCCGGCGCATGTAGCCTATGGACGACGTTGCCCGATCCGTGTCGAAGCGACCGGGAGCGTTTTAGCAGAATGGGGAAAGAAGCGTGTCGAAGATCCTGTTGGCGGAAGACGACAACGACATGCGCCGGTTTCTGGTGAAGGCCCTCCAGAATGCCGGCTATCAGGTGGCCTCGTTCGATAACGGGCGCTCCGCTTACGAGCGCATGCGCGAGGAGCCGTTCGAACTCCTCCTCACCGATATCGTCATGCCCGAAATGGATGGAATCGAGCTGGCCCGCCGCGCCACGGAGCTCGATCCGGACCTCAAGGTGATGTTCATCACCGGCTTTGCCGCCGTTGCGCTGAATGCCGACATGGAAGCGGCCTGCGACGCCAAGGTTCTGTCCAAGCCCTTCCATCTGCGCGATCTGGTGCAGGAAGTGGGCAAGATGCTCGCCGTCGCCGCCTGAAGACAGGTGCGCCGGCCATCGGCCGGCCGCAGGTCCGTCAGGTGGTGCGGCGCGGGCCTTTTTGGCCCGCAGCGGTCAGACGGTTTCGACCTCGGGCTCCTCAAGCGCGCGGACCCGGTCCACCACCGCCTTCTGGACCTTCTCGAACGCCCGCACCTCGATCTGGCGCACCCGCTCGCGCGAGACGCCGAATTCGGCCGCCAGTTCCTCAAGCGTCACCGGGTCCTCGGCCAGCCGGCGGGCCTCGAAGATGCGGCGCTCGCGCTCGTTGAGCACGGTCAGCGCACCGGCCAGCGCCGAGCGGCGATTCTCCAGCTCCTCGTGCTCCGCGAGGGTGCTCTCCTGGTCGTCCTGGTCGTCAACCAGCCAGTCCTGCCATTCCCCGCCGCCATCCGCATCCTCGCGCAAGGGCGCGTTCAGGGAGGCGTCGCCGGAGAGGCGGCGGTTCATGTCCACCACTTCCTGCTCGGTGACGCCGAGCTTGGTGGCGATCTGCTTGACCTGGTCGGGGCGCAGGTCGCCGTCCTCAAGCGCGGAAATCTGGCTCTTGGCGCTCCACGAGCGCAGGATATATTCCTGGATCGAGGCGCGGATCCACCACATGGCATAGGTGGCGAGGCGGAAGCCCTTTTCGGGCTCGAACCGCTTCACGGCCTGCATCAGGCCCACATTGCCTTCGGAAATGACTTCGGAAATGGGCAGGCCATAGCCGCGATAACCCATGGCGATCTTGGCCACGAGGCGCAGATGGCTGGTCACGAGGCGATGGGCTGCGTCCCGGTCGCCGTGCTCGCGCCAGCTCTTGGCCAGCATGTACTCTTCCTGCGGTTCCAGCATGGGGAACCGCCGGATTTCCTCCAGATAGCGGGACAGCCCGCCTTCTCCGGAGGGAATAGGCATCTGGTTCGAACGGGCCATGGCTGGCCTCCTTCCCTTGTGGCCCCGCAATCGGCAGCCACGTCAGCGGCCGCAAAATGCCGACCGCAGCCGTGCAACATACAGCCTGCAACGTTCCTGCGATAGATTCGATCCGCTCACGTGCCTGCGAGGGCGTCCCGCAGCGTTTCCAGCTCCGGCGGCAGCGGGCTGTCGAAGGACAGGACCTCATGGGTGACGGGATGCTCGAAGCCGAGACGGGCGGCATGCAGCGCCTGCCGCCCGAGTGCTTCCACCGCCGCGCGGGCGCGGGGCGTGAGCTTGGACAGCTTGGTCTTGAAGCCCTGGCCATAGACCTCGTCGGCCAGCAGCGGATGGCCGATATGGGCCATGTGGACGCGGATCTGGTGGGTGCGGCCGGTTTCCAGCCGGCATTCCACCAGCGAGGCGATCGGCGTGCCGGTCACGTCCGGATAGGTCTCCAGCAGCGTCCAGTGGGTGATGGCCTCGCGCCCCGCATTGCGCACCGACATCTTCACCCGGCTGCCCGGATGGCGGTCGATGGGGGCGTTCACCACGCCCTTGTGACCGGGCACCCCCCAGACGAAGGCGAGATAGGCCCGCTCCAGATCTCCGGTCCGGCCATGATCGGCAAACTGCGCGGACAGGCCCCGGTGGGCCTTGTCGGTCTTCGCCACCACCAGAACGCCGGAGGTCTCCTTGTCGAGCCGGTGCACGATGCCCGGACGGCGCACGCCGCCAATGCCGGACAGGCTGTCGCCGCAATGGTGCAGCAGGGCGTTCACCAGCGTCCCGCTCCAGTTGCCCGGCGCCGGATGCACCACGAGGCCCGCCGGCTTGTCGATCACGATAAGCGCCGTGTCCTCATGCACGATGGTCAGGGGAATGGCCTCGGGCAAGGGTTCGGCCTGCTCCGGCGGCGGCAGGGTGATGGTCAGCGTGTCGCCGGCATTGACCCGTTCCGCAGCGTCCCCTACCACTCTCGCGCCATTGAGCACCTGCCCGTCAGCCACGAGACGCTGGATCCGGGTGCGGCTCAAGGGGGCGAGACGCGCGGCGAGCAGGCGGTCGATCCGCAAGCCGTTGTCCGCCTCCGCCACGGTCAGGCTGTGGCGCTCGCCTTCCGCAAGGGAGGCAAGGTCCGGCTCGTCGCCCTCGAAAATATCAGGTTGATCCATGTTCCTCAGCCAGCCCGAGCCCGACAGCCAGGAGCCGCTCTCCCCGGATCAGGAGCGGATCCTCCGGAAGTTCCGCCGCTTTTCCACCGTCTCCACGCTGGTGATGATGCTCGGGCTCGCTTCCGTGTTTGGCGTCATCGCCTATCGCCTGCTGCGGGACAAGACCCCGACGCCGGGAGAGATCACCGCCACACTGCCTAAGGATGCGCGCATTCTCTCTACCACCATTTCCGACGGGTTGGTGGTGCTGACGCTGGAAGTGAACAATGCGGTGGAAATCCGCACCTTCCATGTGGGCACGCTGGCGCCAGCGGGCCGGCTGCGGTTTGCCGCCGAGCCCTGACGGCTGAACCGCCCGCCTCCCGCCTGCGTATCAGGCGAACGGTCCCCCTGGGGGAGGGCCGGTGGAGGCAGAATGGCAAAGATCGTGATCTATGGGGGCAGCGGGGGCATCGGCGCCGCGACCGCCCGCCTCCTGCACCGGAAGGGCTTCGACCTGCATCTGGTCGGACGCGATGCCGAACGGCTGGCATCGGTCGCCGCAGGCATCGGCGCGGACTTCACGGTTGGAGACGTCACCGATGACACCCTGTTCGCCCGCGTCGCGGAGGCGGCGGGCGAACGCCTTGCCGGGCTCGCCTATGCGGTGGGCACCATCAATCTCAAGCCGCTCGCGCGGCTCTCCGCACAGGATTTCGCCCGCGA
>NCCY01000028.1 GCA_002279855.1 Rhizobiales bacterium 12-68-15 | reverse complement strand
CCGGTGACGTTCAAGTTCTGCATCCGGGCCTGCATCGCCGATCTCGATCTTACCCCCCAGCAGGCGGCGGCACTCTCCACGGCGACAGGGGGCGGCACGCTCACCTTCCAGGACCGGAACCAGACGCAGGTCTCGCTTCCCATTTCGCTGAAGGGCCTCGCCGCGGCGCTGGCTGCGCGCGAGAAAATGTGAGCCTGCCACGCCTGATGGTGCAGCGCATCAGGGCTGCATCGTTTGCATAGCAATGATTTGCGCTGATATATCAGCGCATTGTCCTGGTTTTATCGATTTTCCCCGGTTCCTCTTTAGGTAAAGTTACTTGACCCATTGTGCGCCGCACCTAGATTGCGCGCGGGTCGGGGACACGAGGGACCGGAGGCCATATGACAGACAGTCAGGGCGATACCGCCACGGTGATCCGCCGCCTGTGGCCGGCTGAGGCGATGATGCTTCGCGACCATCTCCTGCGGCTGGACAGCGAGAGCCGGCGCAACCGCTTCGGGTCGAGCGTGAGCGACGCCTTCGTCGCGCATTATGTGGGGCGCGTGTTCCGGTCCGGAACCGTTGTGGTCGGGGCCTTCATCGCGGGCGAACTGCGGGCGGCGGCCGAACTCTATCCTCTCTCCGAGGTGCTGGCCCACGAGGCCGAAGCCGCGTTCAGCGTGGAAAGCGGCTTCCAGAATGCCGGGCTCGGCACCCTTCTGATGGAGCGGCTTCTGCTGGTGGCGCGCAATCGCGGCATCCGCGTGCTTCAGATGAACTGCCTCGCCCATAACCGCCGCATGCAGATGGTGGCCCGCAAGTTTGCGGCGGACCTGTCCTTCGACACCGACCAGGTGGTGGCGCAGGTGACGGCGCCCTATGCCACGCCCCTGTCGCTGGTGGAGGAAGCCCAGGCCGAGGCCCGCGCCGTGGCGGGGGCCTTCATGCAGGCCCAGCGCAGTGCCGCCGGGCGCCTGCTGGATTTGTGGATGCTGCCTTTGCCGAAAGCGGCCTGAGGGCACCTGGAATAACGAGACCGGGTTTCCGCGCGCACAGGTTTTCGCGTCGCGGCGGATCCCCCAAGGGCTGCCTCACCGCACGGTGGGGCGGCCCTTTTCATTCCGGTCAGGCCAGATAGGGATCGCCGGTGTTCCGCCGCCGCACGGTCCGCGCCGGCGTGCCATAGACCACATGGTGACCGGGCACGTCGCGGTTCACATAGCTGTTCGCTCCCACCACGCTGTCCGCGCCGATGGTCACGCCATGCTTCACCGTCGCCCCGATGGAGACGGCGGCCCGCTCTCCCAGATGGACATGTCCTCCCGTCACCGCGCCGGGGGCCAGCGAGGCGAAATCCGCGAGGGTGCCGTCATGGTCGATGCTGGAGCGGGTGTTGAGGATGCAGAACCGGCCGACCCGGGTGTTCGCCCCCACCACCACGCCGGGCATGAGGACCGTGCCCTCGCCTACGGTGCTGAAAGACGACACCACGGCAGAGGTGTGGATCAGGCAGGGGAAATGCAGCGGGCCGAACGCTTCCGACAGTTCGCCATGAACCCGCTGCCGCCCGGCATTGTCGCCAACAGCGATGGCAAGGGCGGGAAGCGGCCGCGTGGCTACAGCGTCCAGACCCCCGAGGACCGGATACCCGCACAGGGTCGTCCCGGCGCGGTTGGCATCGATGAAGCCTGAAATCTCGTAGCCGCAGGACAGGGCAACGCTGGCGACGCTGACCGCATGTCCGCCCGCACCGAAGATGAGGAGCCGTTCAGGCCGATCCGGTGCGGGTGGGTCCTGCGCCATGGCCGGCCCCGCTCACGCGAAGCGGCCGTGGCAGTGCTTGTACTTCTTGCCCGAGCCGCACGGGCAGTTCTCGTTCCGGCCGACCTTGCCCCAGCTTGAGGGGTCGTTCGGGTCACGGGCCACCGCCGGTTCGCCGGGCGGTGCGAGTTCCGTGCGCCGCAGGGCCGCATCGGCGAGCGCCATCTCGTCCTCGCCGGTGGTGGCGTCGATATGGTGGGCTTCCATGGGCGGAAGCTCCTCCATGGGCGGCGGGCCGGTGACGATCTCCACCCGCATCAATTGCTGGGTGACGATCTCGCGCAGCCGGCCGAGCAGGGCCGAGAACAGCTGGAAGGCTTCGGACTTGTATTCGTTGAGCGGATCGCGCTGGCCATAGCCGCGCAGGCCGATCACCTGGCGCAGATGATCCAGCATGGCGATGTGCTCGCGCCAGAGATGATCCAGCGTCTGGAGAAGCACCGACTTCTCCACGTAGCGCATCAGGTCCGGGCCATATTTGGCGCTCTTGGCCGCCATCCACTCGTCCGCGCGCTGGGTCAGGCGGGCGGCCACGTCCTCGGCGCCGATGCCCTCTTCCTTCGCCCACTCCTCTACCGGCAGTTCGAGGTTCAGCTGCTCGCGCACGGCGGCATCGAGGCCCTTCACGTCCCACTGCTCGGGATAGGAATTGACCGGAATGTACTTGGCGACCAGGTCGCTGACGACCGTGTGGCGCATGTCCTCGACGGTCTCGGCCACGTCCGCGTCGTTCATGAGTTCGAGCCGCTGCTCGAACACCACCTTGCGCTGGTCGTTCAGCACATCGTCATACTTCAGGAGGTTCTTGCGGATGTCGTAGTTCCGCGCTTCCACCTTCTGCTGTGCCTTTTCCAGCGCCCGGTTGATCCAGGGATGGATGATGGCTTCGCCTTCCTTCAGGCCCAGCTTCTGGAGCATGCCGTCGAGCCGGTCCGACCCGAAGATGCGCATCAGGTCATCGTCGAGGGACAGGTAGAACTTGGAATGGCCGGGATCGCCCTGGCGACCGGAGCGGCCGCGCAGCTGGTTGTCGATGCGGCGGCTTTCGTGGCGCTCGGTGCCGATCACCATCAGCCCGCCCGCTTCCAGCGCCTTGCGCTTCAGCACCGCGATTTCTTCGCGGATGGCGGTTTCGCCGGCCTGCCGTTCGGGGGACTCCGCCGCAAGGTCGGTGAGTTCATGGGAGATGCGCATCTCCGCATTGCCGCCGAGCTGGATGTCGGTGCCACGGCCCGCCATGTTGGTGGCGATGGTGATGGCACCGGGCACGCCGGCCTGCGCGACGATATAGGCTTCCTGCTCGTGATAGCGGGCGTTCAGGACCGCGAAGATGCGGCCGGGCGCATGGCCGTTGAACGCCTCGGGATCGGAAAAGTCCTTCTGCTTGAAACCGGCGCGCACGAGGCGCTCAGCCAGCAGCTCGGATTTCTCGATGGAGGTGGTGCCGACCAGAACCGGCTGGCCCCGGTCATGGGCCTCCTCGATCAGCTTGATGATGGCGTCATATTTTTCCGACGCCGTGCGATACACCTCGTCATCGTCATCGATGCGCGAGACCGGCATGTTGGTGGGGATCTCCACCACTTCCAGCCGGTAGATGTCGCTGAACTCGGACGCCTCGGTGGCGGCGGTGCCGGTCATGCCGGCAAGCTTCTTGTAGAGGCGGAAATAGTTCTGGAAGGTGATGGAGGCCAGAGTCTGATTCTCGGGCTGGACCTGCACCCGCTCCTTGGCCTCCAGCGCCTGATGCAGGCCTTCCGAATAGCGCCGGCCCGGCATCATGCGGCCGGTGAACTCGTCGATGATGACCACTTCGCCGTTGCGGACGATATAGTCCTTGTCGCGCTGGAACAGCGTGTGCGCGCGCAGGCCCTGGTTGACGTGGTGCACCACCGAGACGTTCTCGATGTCGTAGAGCGACTCGGACTTCAGCAGGCCTGCGGCACTCAGCATCTGCTCCATCTTCTCCATGCCGTCCTCGGTCATGGAAACGGAGCGCTGCTTCTCGTCCACCTCGTAGTCGGACTTGGCGAGGCGCGGAATGAAGGTGTCGATGGTGTTGTAGAAGTCGGAGCGGTCTTCCAGCGGGCCGGAAATGATCAGCGGGGTGCGGGCCTCGTCCACCAGGATCGAGTCCACCTCGTCCACGATGGCGTAGGCGTGCGGCCGCTGCACCATCTGCGCGCGCTCATACTTCATGTTGTCGCGCAGATAGTCGAAGCCCAGCTCGTTGTTGGTGGCGTAGGTCACGTCGCAATTGTAGGCGGCGCGGCGCTGGTCGTCGTCGAGACCGTGGGTGATGATGCCGGTCGTCAGCCCGAGGAAGCCGTAGATGCGGCTCATCCACTCCGCGTCGCGGCGGGCGAGATAGTCGTTCACCGTGACCACATGCACGCCGTTGCCGGCGAGCGCGTTGAGATAGACCGGGGCGGTTGCCACCAGCGTCTTGCCTTCGCCGGTGCGCATCTCGGCGATACCACCGTCATGCAGCACCATGCCGCCGATCAGCTGCACGTCGAAATGGCGCATGCCGAGCACGCGCCGCGCCGCTTCCCGCACCGTGGCGAAAGCGGGCACCAGAAGATCGTCCAGCGACTTGCCGGCGGCGAGCTGGGCGCGGAACTCGACCGTCCGGGCGCGCAACTGCTCGTCGCTGAGGGCGGACACTTCCGCCTCCAGGGCATTGATGGCCTGAACGGCGGGGCGATAGCTTTTGACCCTGCGGTCGTTCGCAGAACCGAAGAGCTTCCGGGCAAGTCCGCCAAGCATGGTAAATGTCTCTATCGTTCGGGTCGCGGCATCGGGGAAGATGGGAGCGACCGCCGCATCCTCCGGTCCAAGGGCATCCTTCATCGACGCGCGCAATGCGGCGTGAGCAAGTCCGGATCGCGTCCCGGACGCGTGTCGCCGCCGGAAGGGCGGGCGACCTGCGACGATGGCGCCTGACAAAGACCCGTCGAACGGACGGGCGAAGGGACACCGCTGGTCCGGGGGGAGACTTATGAACGGTCAGGTGCCTTGTCAATGCACGCGGGGCGGAAGCTTTGCGCGGACAGGCCATTTGACCTTGCGGGAGGGGGCGCTCCCGCCCGGCCGCCGGACCGCGACATTCCGCACACAGCACGGCCGTTGCGCGCGACGGGGCCTTTCTGTGTCATGGACAGTCCATAAGCCCATGCTTACACTCCCGGCGAAATGTGGGCGGGGGTACGGTATGTCCGTTTTCGGTGGGGTTCGGAGCGTGGGCGGAGCGGGTGTGCGCCGAGTGGGTCGCGGCACGGCGGTCCTGCTGTGCGCCGGCGGGGCGCTTGCGCTTGCCGGCTGCGAGGAAAAGAACACCTATGTCGCCCCGCCGCCGCCCACCGTCACGGTCGCGCCGGTGCTCCAGCAGCCGGTGCAGCGCTACCTTGAGCTCACCGGCAACACGGCCTCCATCAATACGGTGGACCTGAACGCCCGCGTGCAGGGCTTCCTGACCGACATCAAGTATCAGGACGGCCAGCTTGTGAAGAAGGGGACGGTTCTGTTCGTGATCGAGCAGGACCAGTACAAGGCCGACGTGGCGCAGGCGCAGGCGGTGCTCGCGGCGAACCAGGCCCTCCAGGTCCAGGCCGAGGCCGAATACAACCGGCAGAACCAGCTCGCCAAGCAGGACTTCGCCTCGCAGGCCACCCTCGACCAGGCCCGCGCCAAGCGCGACCAGGCGGTGGCGAACGTGCAGAACGCGCAGGCGAGCCTCGACATCGCCAAGATCAATCTGAGCTACACCGAAGTCGCCGCCCCGTTCGACGGCGTGGTGACCGCCCATCTTCAGGACATCGGTGCGCTGGTGGGCTATGGCAGCCCCACCAAGCTGGCCACCATCGTCGAGGTGAGCCCGATCTATGTGTGGTTCTCGCTCTCGGAGAACCAGGTCCTCAACATCAAGGATGCGCTCGCCAAGCAGGGTCGCACGATCCGCTCCGTGACCGAGAACATGACCGACATCCCGGTGGAGATCGGGCTGCAGACCGAGACCGGCTTCCCCCACAAGGGCAAGCTTGACTATATCTCGCCCCAGGTGGACCCGGGCACCGGCACGCTCACCGTGCGCGCCATCTTCGACAACAAGGATCTCGCGCTGCTCCCGGGCCTGTTCGCCCGCGTGCGCCTGCCGCTCGGTCCGGCCGAGCCCGCCATCCTCGTCAACGACAACGCCATCGGCACCAACCAGACCGGGGCCTATGTGCTCACGGTCGGCAAGGACAATGTGGTCAGCCAGATGCAGGTCCAGATGGGGCAGTTGCAGGACAAGGGCCTGCGCGCCCTCAACGGGGGCCTGAATGCGGGCGAGCAGGTGGTCATAAACGGCCTCCAGCGCGCCATCCCCGGCTCCAAGGTTTCACCGCAGGCCGGGACGATGGGGCAGGTGCCCGCGCCCCGCGCGCCCATCGCCGTCACCGTTCCGGCACCGGCCGGCACGCCCGCACCTGCGGGACAGAAGAACTGACCCGGCCCCTCGAACGATAGGCGGAGCCTATGATCTCGCGCTTCTTCATCGAGCGGCCGGTACTGGCCAATGTGCTCGCGCTGCTCTTCGTGCTTATCGGCGCGGTCTGCCTCATCCGTCTTCCGGTGGCGCAGTATCCCAACATCGTGCCGCCGACCGTCACCGTCACCACCTCCTATCCGGGCGCCAGCGCCAAGACCATGGTGGATACGGTGGCCCTGCCCATCGAGGAGCAGGTCAACGGCGTCCAGGGCATGATCTACATGCAGTCCTGGGCGGCGGCGGACGGCACCTATACGCTGGTCGTGACCTTCGATATCGGCACCGACCCCAACATGGCGCAGGTGCTGGTGCAGAACCGCGTCTCCATCGCCATGGCCTCGCTGCCGCAGGCGGTGCAGGTGCAGGGCGTGACCGTGCTCCAGAAGGGCACGTCCATCCTGGAGTTCGTTACGCTCATCTCGCCGGACGGCTCCCGTGACGGCCTGTTCCTGTCCAACTATGCCGGTATCTACATCCAGAACGAGCTGTCGCGCCTGTCGGGCGTTGGCAACGTGGTGGTGTTCGGCGCCGGCAGCTACGCCATGCGCGTGTGGATGGACCCGGACAAGATGCAGTCGGTGGGCCTCACCCCCAGCGAAGTCATCAATGCCATTCAGGGCCAGAGCCAGGAGGTCACGGCGGGTCAGGTGGGCATGCCGCCGGCGCCGGCCAATACCAGCTTCCAGTACACGGTGAACATCCAGGGGCGCCTCAACGATGCGCCCGATTATGAGAACATCATCGTCAAGGTCGACAACCAGAATGGCGGGCGCATCGTGCGCATCCGCGATATCGGCCGCGTTGAGCTGGGTGCCCAGACCTATTCCAAGACCTTCACCCAGGACAACAAGCCCGCCGCCGGTATCGGCATCTTCCAGCTTCCGGAGGCGAACGCCCTGGATGTGGCGGAAGAGGTCAAGGCGAAGATGGAGCAGCTCTCCAAGTCCTTCCCCTCCGGCGTCGCCTTCCAGATCCCGTTCGACACCACGCTGTTCGTGACCGCCTCCATCGACGAGGTCTACAAGACCCTGTTCGAGGCGGGCATCCTCGTCCTCATCGTCATCATCCTGTTCCTTCAGGACTGGCGTGCCACGCTGGTTCCGGCCACCACGGTGCCGGTCACCATCATCGGCGCCTTCGCCGCCATGGCGGCGCTGGGCTTCACGGTGAACCTCTCCACCCTGTTCGCGCTCATCCTCGCCATCGGCATCGTCGTGGACGATGCCATCGTCATCGTGGAAGGCGTCGCGCGACACATCGAGGAGGGGATGGACGGCCAGTCCGCCGCCGAAAAGGCGATGGACGAACTGTTCGGCCCGGTCATCGGCATCACGCTGGTGCTGATGAGCGTGTTCCTGCCGGCCTCCTTCATTCCCGGCCTGTCGGGTGAGATGTTCAAGCAGTTCGCGCTGGTGATCGCCGCGACCGCCTTCATCTCCGCCATCAATGCCGCGACGCTGAAGCCCACCCAGTGCGCCCTCTGGCTGCGCAAGCCGGTGCCGAACGACCAGAAGAACGCCTTCTATCGCGGCTTCAACGCCGTCTACGAGAAGTGCGAGCACTGGTATGCCGGCCTCATCAGCCGCATGGTCCACCATGCCATGCTGATGTCGCTGATCGCCATCGCCCTCATGGCCGTGGCCGGCTGGGGTCTCTCGCGCCTGCCCACCTCCTTCCTCCCCATCGAGGACCAGGGCTATGTGGTGCTCGCCGTGCAACTGCCCGACGGGTCGTCCACCGAGCGGACCCGCCGGGTGGTCGAGGAAGCCTCCGCCATCACCCTGAAGGTGCCGGGCATCGCGACCGTCCTCGGCATCACCGGCATCTCCGCGCTGGACAACAATTCGACGCTGGCCAATGCCGGTGTGGTCTATGTTCCGTTCAAGAGCTGGGACGAGCGCGGCAAGCAGAAGGGACAGGATCTCCTGTCCATCTACACCAACCTCAACCGCGAACTGTCCAAGATCGAGGAGGCGGAAGTCCTCGTGCTGGTGCCGCCTGCGATCCAGGGCATCGGCAACGCCTCCGGCTTCACGCTGCAGCCGCAGATCCGGGACGGCAATTTCGACTACACCCTGCTCCAGAACGTGGCGGATTCCATCGTTTCCAAGGCGAGCGACCAGTCTGCGCTCTCCCACGTCTCCACCTCGTTCCGGGCCACCGCGCCCCAGCTCCAGGTGGACGTGAACCGCATCAAGGCGGAGACGCTGGGTGTCACCGTGAACCAGGTGTTCACCACCATCTCGGCCTATGTGGGGTCCACCTACGTCACGCAGATCAACAAGTTCGGCAACGTCTTCCAGGTCTATGTGCAGGCCGAGTCCAAGTCCCGCCTGCTGCCGGAGGATCTGCAGAACCTGAAGGTCAAGAGCGCGGGCGGAACCATGGTGCCGCTCGGCACGATGATCGACGTGCGCATGGTCTCCGGCGCGCCGCTGATCTCGCTCTACAATCTCTATCCCACCGCCACCATCGTCGGCGTCAACACGGCCGGCTTCTCCTCCGGACAGGCGCTCGACCTGATGGAGCAGATCGCCGCCGCCACGCTGCCGCCCGGCATGGGCTATGAGTGGACCGCCATGTCCTATCAGGAGAAGCAGGTCGGCTCGCAGATGTACTATGTCTTCGGGCTCGCCATCCTCCTGGTCTACATGGTGCTCGCCGGCCAGTATGAAAGCTGGATCCAGCCGCTCTCCGTCATCCTTGCGGTGCCGCTGGCGCTGCTGGGCACGGTGGGGGCGCTGACCGGGCTCGGGGTTGCCAACAACCTCTACACCCAGATCGGCCTCGTGCTGCTGATCGCGCTCGCCTCGAAGAACGCGATCCTGATCGTGGAATATGCCCGCGAGAAGCGTGCCGAGGGCATGGAGATCATGGATGCGGCGGTGGAGGCCTCGCGCCTCCGGTTCCGCCCCATCCTCATGACGTCCTTTGCCTTCATCCTTGGCGTGCTGCCGCTGGTGTTTGCGACCGGGGCTGGCGCAAATTCGCGCAAGTCCATCGGCATCGCGGTGGTGTCGGGCATGCTCGCCTCCACCTGCCTTGCGGTCCTGTTCGTGCCGTCCTTCTACGCGGTGCTGCAGCGCTTCGAGGAAAAGGTGCTCAAGAAGAAGCCGAAGATGCATGGCCCGGAGGGGGCCGCGGGCGGTCACACGCCCCCGGTGCCGCCCGCGCCGGCCTCCGCCTGATGCGGAAGCGGCAGATCATGTGAAGCGCATCGCGGTGTCCCCGTGCCTCCATTTGCGGCACGGGGCGCCGCAAAGTCATGCTTTCGTGTGCATGAGCCCTTGTCTAACGTTGGGCACCCACCTGCCCACCTTCACTGGTGTCTCACATGCCCATCCTTGCCAATCTGCATCATCTGACCAGCTACACCTATGACCGGCCGGTGGCTCTGGGTCCGCAGATCATCCGCCTGCGTCCCGCCCCCCACTGCCGCACGGAAGTGCCCGCCTATGCGCTGAAGATCGAGCCGGCGGAACACTTCATCAACTGGCAGCAGGACCCGTTCGGCAACTGGCAGGCGCGGGTGGTGTTTCCCGAACGCACCCGCAAGTTCAGCGTCCAGGTGGACCTGCTGGCCAGCCTTGCGGTGATCAATCCGTTCGACTTCTTCATCGAGGACTATGCCGAGCATTTCCCCTTCACCTATGCGGACGAGGTGAAGAGCGAACTGGCGCCGTATCTTGAACTCACCGATGGCGGGCCGCTGCTGGAGGCCTTCGTTGCGTCCATCCCGCGCGACAAGCAGCGCGCCGTGGACTTCCTGGTGGGCCTGAACCAGACCATCCAGAACAAGGTGGGCTACGTCATCCGCATGGAGCCCGGCGTGCAGACGCCGGACGAGACGCTGTCGTCCTGTCTCGGCTCATGCCGCGATTCCGGCTGGCTGCTGGTGCAGGTGCTGCGCCGCCTCGGCCTCGCCGCGCGCTTCGTGTCCGGGTACCTGATCCAGCTGAAGCCCGACGTGAAGTCGCTGGACGGCCCGTCGGGAACCGAGGTTGATTTCACCGACCTGCACGCCTGGGCGGAGGTCTATCTGCCCGGCGCCGGCTGGATCGGGCTCGATGCCACCTCCGGCCTGCTGTGCGGCGAGGGCCACCTGCCGCTCGCGGCCACCCCCCATTACAGCTCTGCCGCCCCCATCACCGGCCTCGTCGAGCCGGCCGAAGTGGAATTCGACTTCGAGATGAAGGTGACCCGCGTCGCCGAGGCGCCGCGCGTGACGCTGCCCTTCTCGGACGAGAGCTGGGCCGCGCTGGATGCGCTGGGCGAAAAGGTGGATGCGGACATCCGCGCCCATGACGTGCGCCTCACCATGGGCGGCGAGCCCACCTTCGTCTCCATCGACGATTATGAGGCGGCGGAATGGAATACCGCAGCGCTCGGGCCGCAGAAGCGGGCGCGGGCCGATGATCTGATCCGGCGCCTGCGCGGCCATTTCGCGCCCGGCGGCCTGATGCATTACGGCCAGGGCAAGTGGTATCCCGGTGAAGACCTGCCGCGCTGGTCCTTCGGCCTGTTCTGGCGCAAGGACGGCAAGCCGATCTGGAACGATGACGCGCTGATCGCGCAGGAGACGGTGGACTACAAGGTGGGCGCTGCGGATGCGGAGCGCTTCGCCCGCCTGCTCGCCGAGCGCCTCGGCCTCGCCGAACGCTATGTGCTGCCGGCCTATGAGGACATCGCGCACTTCATCCTGAAGGAAGCGAACCTTCCGGAAAACCTTGAGCCGGGCGACCCGCGCATCAAGGATCCCATCGCCCGCAAGGCGATGGCGGATGCCTTCAGCCAGGGCCTCGGCACTGCGCGCGGCTTTGTCATTCCGGTGCAGCGGCTGAACGCGGCAGCCGGGGGCGGCTGGCTTTCGGAAGTCTGGCAGTTCCGGCGCGGCCACCTGTTCCTGGTGCCCGGTGACAGCCCGATCGGCTTCCGCATCCCGCTGGATTCCCTGCCGCACCTGCCGGCGACCCTCTATCCGCACACCATCCCCGCCGATCCCATGGAGCCGCGCCCGCCGCTGGCCGATCCGGATGAGCAGGCGCAGGGCTACCGCCGCGACGCGGGAACCGGCATCGTGCCGGCCGCCGAGCGGGCGCGCCAGATCGTCGATGACTATCTGCGTCACTCCCCGCCGCTCGGCTCGACCTATGTGCGCACCGCCATCGCGGTGGAGCCCCGGGACGGGCGCCTGTGCGTGTTCATGCCGCCGGTGGAGAAGCTCGAGGACTATCTCGACATCGTCTATGCGGTGGAAGCGGTGGCAGCCGAACTCGGCATGCCCGTTCACCTGGAAGGCTATCCGCCGCCCTTCGATCCGCGCCTCGATGTGATCCGCCTCGCCGCCGATCCCGGCGTGCTGGAAGTGAACGTCCACCCCTCCGCCACCTGGAGCGGCTGCGTGGAGACCACGCGCATTCTCTATGAGGAAGCGCGCCTCGCCCGCCTCGGCACGGAGAAGTTCCAGATCGACGGCCGCCATTCCGGCACCGGCGGCGGCAACCATGTGGTCGTCGGCGGCATCACGCCGGCGGACAGCCCCTTCCTGCGCCGCCCGGACCTGCTGAAGAGCCTGATCCTCTACTGGCAGCGTCACCCCTCGCTGTCCTACCTGTTTTCCGGCCTGTTCATCGGCCCGACCTCGCAGCATCCGCGCATCGACGAGGCGCGCCACGACAGCCTATATGAGCTGGAGATCGCCCTTTCGCGCATCAACCCGCCGGGCACGGACCTCGCACCGCCGCCCTGGCTGGTGGATCGCCTGCTGCGCAACATCCTGATCGATGTGACCGGCAACACCCACCGCACCGAGATTTCCATCGACAAGTTCTATTCGCCGGACGGGCCGACCGGACGGCTGGGGCTGGTGGAATTCCGCTGCTTCGAGATGCCGCCGGACTGGCGCATGAGCCTCGCGCAGCAGCTTCTGCTGCGCGCGCTCATTGTCATGTTCTGGCGCAAGCCCCTCACCGGCGGCTGCGCGCGCTGGGGCACGGCCCTGCACGACCGCTACATGCTCCCGCATTATGTCTGGTCGGACTTCGAGGACGTGCTGGCCGACCTCACCGAGGCCGGCTATCCGTTCGATCCGATCTGGTTCAAGGCGCAGTTCGAATTCCGCTTCCCTGCGATCGGCACCATCCAGAAGGCCGGCGTGGAACTGGAACTGCGTGGCGCGCTGGAGCCCTGGCATGTGCTGGGCGAGGAGGGCGCCATCGGCGGCACGGTGCGCTATGTGGACAGTTCGGTGGAGCGTCTCCAGCTCAAGGCGGAGGGCTTCAATCCGGCGCGCTTCCTCATCACCTGCAACGGGCGCAAGGTTCCCATGACGCCCACCGGGCGCAATGGCAGCTTTGTGGGCGGGGTGCGCTTCAAGGCCTGGCAGCCGCCCAACGGCCTGCATCCGACCATTCCGGTCCATACGCCGCTCACCTTCGACGTGATCGACACCTGGAGCGGCCGCTCGCGTGGCGGCTGCGTCTATCATGTCGCCCATCCGGCGGGCCGCAATTACGAGACCTATCCGGTCAATTCCTACGAGGCGGAAGCCCGCCGCCTCGCCCGCTTCCAGCCGAACGGCCACACCCCCGGCCTGCCCCATGTGGCGGACGAGCGGGCGCCGGACGAGTTTCCCACCACCCTCGATCTGCGCCGCCCCGTGGGCCTGTGATGCCCGTCTGCCCGGTCCCGCCGGACCGGGCAGACGCCGGCATGCGGTGCATGCAAGTTTCTCCAAGGAAAAAGTTGCTTCCCCTCAGGGCGGAAGGCAGGTCTAATGACGCTGCGGCGGCAGAGGCGGGATCGCGGCCCTTTCGGTCGGGTCGCATCCGGATCTGACAGTCGCATCGGATGCCAACGGCTCGGTCATGGACCAAGGCCGGTCCGGCACTGCTCAAGGCCGCCGGCGCCGGATCATCATGGGATGGGTCATGCGCGCCGGGTGATCTGAGCCGGACAAGAACAGGAGGCCGGGGCCGTGCGCTCCGTCATCTCCAACCGGCCCCCGTCGGGGCCGGCGGGCGGAAGGGCGAGGCGTGTCGGGGGTGGAGCAACGCAGCGAAGCGTTCCAGGAAGCGGCCGTGGCGAGCTTCGTCGGCGGTTACCGGCCGCTGCCGGGAATCCGCGACGAGATGATGGATGCGGCCGGCCAGCCGCGTGCGCACTGGATCCCCTTCCTCGCCGCCCTCGGCGAACTCGGGCCGGAAGAACTCCGCCGCCGCTTCGATGCCGCGGACCGCTATCTCAAGGAATCCGGCGTCTTCTATCGCGTCTATGACGATGCCGGCGGCAAGGAGCGGCCGTGGGCGCTCAGCCATGTGCCCCTCCTGATCGAGGATGCGGACTGGCAACAGCTCTCGGCGGGGCTCGCCGAGCGCGCGGAACTGCTGGACCTGCTGCTGGCGGACCTCTATGGCCCGGCCGAGATGGTGGCGAATGGCGCGCTGCCTGCGGCGGCGGTGGCCGGCAGCCCGGAATTCCTGCGTCCGCTGGTCGGCGTGAAGCCGCGCGGCGGCCGCTTCCTGCGTTTTTATGCGGCCGATGTGGGGCGCGGCCCGGACGGGCGCTGGTGGGTGCTGTCCGACCGCACGCAGGCCCCGTCGGGCGTCGGCTATGCGCTGGAAAACCGCCTCGCCCTCAGCCGTGCCCTGCCGGACGTGTCGCGCACCCTGCACATGGAGCGGCTCGCGGGCTTCTTCCAGGCGTTCCGCACCACGCTGCTGAAGCTCGACCGGACGGGGGAGGGCCGCATCGGGCTGCTGACGCCCGGCCCCCTCAACGAAACCTATTTCGAGCACGCCTTGCTCGCCCGCTATCTCGGCTTCCTGCTGGTGGAGGGCGAAGACCTGACGGTGCGGGGCAACGCCCTGTTCGTGCGCACGGTGGCGGGGTTGCGCCGGCTCGATGTGGTGCTGCGCCGGCTCGATGCGGACTTCACCGATCCGCTGGAACTCAATGCGCGCTCCCGGCTCGGCGTGCCCGGCCTTGTCCAGGCGGTGCGCTCCGGCGGCACCGTGCTCGCCAACGCGCTGGGCTCGGGCCTCGTCGAATCCCCGGCCCTGATGGCCTTCCTCCCGCGCCTCGCCACCCATCTGCTGGGCCACGGGCTGGACCTGCCCCATGTGGGAACGTGGTGGTGCGGGCAGGAGACGGAGCGCACGCAGGTGCTGGAGCATCTGGACAGTCTCGTCCTCGCCCCCGCCTTCGGTCAGGCCATCCCCGCGCTGGACATGCGGACCTCTCTGCTCGGCGCGGATCTGGATGGTGGCGCCCGCCGCAAGCTCTCGCGGCTGCTGTCCCGGCGTGGCAGCGACCTTGTGGGGCAGGATGTGGCGCGCATCTCCACCATGCCGGTCTGGACCGG
>NCCY01000322.1:2108-5327 GCA_002279855.1 Rhizobiales bacterium 12-68-15 | reverse complement strand
GGCATCGAAGCTGACGCCCGCCGCCCGCCCCGCCGCCAGCGGCAAGGCGGGATCGCTCTGAAGCGTCGCCAGCGGGCCGCTCGCCCGCACCCGTCCTTTGTCCATCAGCACCAGATGATCGGCGAGGCGCTCCACCTCCCCCATGTCGTGGGTCACATAGAGCACCGGAATCTCCAGCGCCGCATGCAGCCGTTCCAGAAAGGGCAGGATCTCGTCCTTGGTGGCGCTGTCGAGCGCGGACAGGGGCTCGTCCATCAGCAGCAGGCGCGGCTGGGTGAGCAAGGCCCGCCCCACGGCCACCCGCTGGCGCTCGCCGCCGGAAAGATGGTGCGGCGCGCGATCCAGCAGGCCCGCGAGCCCCAGCAGGCGCGCCACCTCGTCGAACGCGATCGCCTGCGGTGGGAGAACGCGCGGCGCGCCGTAGAGCAGGTTCCGCCGCACATCGAGATGGGCGAACAGGCTGGCTTCTTGGAACACATAGCCCACCGGCCGGTGATGGGTCGGGCGGAAGGTCGCAGCGTCCTGCCAGACCTCGCCGGCGACGATGCACGACCCCGCAAGGCGGGTGAGGCCGGCCATGCAGCGCAGCACCGTGGTCTTGCCGCAGCCGGAGGGCCCGAACAGCGCCGTCACGCCCCGCGCCGGAACGGTGAAGGCGGCATCCAGATCGAACGTGCCGAGGCGGCCGCCGAACGCGGCCTCGATCATCGGCACGGGGGATGAACCCGTCATGCCCCCACCCGCGCGGCGCGCCTGTCGATGAGCGTCATGGCAAGGATGACGCTGAAGGCGAACACCACCATGCCGCCCGCGAGCACATGGGCTTCCGGCCAGCGGGCGGTCTCGACGAAATCATAGATGGCCACGGAGAGCACCTTGGTTTCGCCCGGTATGTTGCCGCCGATCATCAGCACCACGCCGAACTCGCCCACGGTATGGGCAAAGCCCAGCACCGCCCCGGTGAGGAAGCCGGGACGCGCCAGCGGCACCGCGATCGTCCAGAACGCCTTCAGCGGCGAGGCGCGCAGCGTGGCCGCCACCTCCATCGGCCGCTCGCCCATGGCCTCGAACGCATTGCGGATCGGCTGCACCACAAAGGGCATGGAATAGAACACCGAGCCGATCACCAGCCCCTCGAAGGTGAAGGCAAAGGTGCGCAGGCCGAACACCGGCCCCAGCGCCCCGCCGAGCCCGTTCGGGCCCAGCGCGATCAGCAGGTAGAAGCCGAGCACGGTGGGCGGCAGCACCAGCGGCATGGAGACGAGCGTGCCCACCGCCTCCTTCCACCACGCCCGCGAACGCGCCAGCCACCAGGCGAGCGGGGTTCCCACCACCAGCAGCAGCACGGTGGTCAGGCCCGCCAGTTCCAGCGTGAGCCGGATGGGCTGCCACATCTCGCCAAGCGACAGGGTCATGAAAGGCCCGCCCGTCAGCTCGCCGCGCCTGCGGCATAGCCATAGGATTCGATGATGGCGCGGGCTTCCGGCCCCTTGAGGAAGACAAGGAAGGCCTTGGCCGCCACGCTGTCCGCGCCGGTCTTCAGCAGCACCGCATCCTGCCGGATGGGGGTGTAGAAATCCTGCGGCACCACCCAGCGCGAGCCCGCCGCCTTGATGACCTGCGAATAGGCGACGAAGCCCACTTCCGCATTGCCGGTCTCCACGAACTGGAAGGCCTGCGCGATGCTGTTGCCCTGCACGATCCGGGGCTCCAGCGCCTCATAGAGCTTCAGCGCCTTCAGCGTCTCGATGGCGGCGGCGCCATAGGGGGCGGCAGAGGGGTTGGCTATGGAGAGCTTGGCGAACCGCGCCGCCTTCAGGGTGTCCGCGCCGGTCACGACACCCTCCGCCTTGCTCCACAGCACCAGCTTGCCGACCGCATAGGTGAACCGGCTTTCGGGCACGGCCAGACCGTCCGCCACCAGCTTGCGCGGGCGCTCCTCATCGGCGGAGAGCAGGATCTGGAACGGCGCGCCCTGGGTGATCTGGGCATAGAACTGGCCCGAGGCGCCGAAGCTCAGGACGGCCTCATGGCCGGTCCTGGCCTTGAAGGCGGCGGCGATCTCGCGGGCCGCCTCGGTGAAGTTGGCGGCCACCGCCACCTTGGTTTCATCCGCCAGCGCGGGGGAGAGGGTTGCGAGCGCAAGGCCGGCGGCCAGCAGGACACGGCGGGTCAGGGACATGTGGCAAAGCCTCTGCGGAGGGATCAGTCGATGGCGAGGATGACGTGGGCCGCGTCCACCAGCGCGAAGGCGGGCTTGCCCGCTTCAAGCCCAAGCGCCTCCACGCTGCGGGCGGTGATGGAGGCGGCGAGGGTCTTGCCGCCGCCCATATCGAGGACGACCTCCGCCTGGATGGCGCCGGTCTCCACCCGCGCGATGGTGCCGCGCAGGCAGTTGCGCACGCTGACGCGGGGGGGCGTGTCGCCGGGCGCGATGACCACGAACGGCGCCTTCACCAGCACCACCGCCTCCCGGCCGGGGCACAGGCCGAGATCGGTCATGCTCTCGCGGGTGACGAGGGCAATGATGACGGTATCGTCCGACACCTTCACCGAGACTTCAGCGGTCAGCGCGTCGCTCTCGATATGGGTGATGGCGCCGCGAAGCGCGTTGCGCGCGCTGGTCTTCATGAGGAATCCCGACATGAGGTTGAGCGGGGAAATGCCGGTGCCGGCAAGGTCCGGCTCGACCGCCCGCACCAGACGGGCCATTTCCGATTCGAGCCGGGCGAACGCCGCGATGACCCGCTGGCCGGTGGGCGTGAGGCGAGCGCCGCCACCCGCCTTGCCGCCCGCGCGGGTCTCCAGCAGGGGCTGGCCGAACAGGTTGGCCATGGCGTCGAGGCCATCCCAAGCCGCCTTGTAGGTGAGGCCGACCGCGCGCGCGCCGGCGGAAATGGACCCCTCCCGCGCCACCGCCTCCAGCAGGCGGATGCGCTCGCGCCCGACGGGCGAGAGGCTTTCGGCCTTCAGGGTGACGAGGGCTTCGATGGTCACGGGGCGTCTCCGCGCGCTATGTAGCGAACTTATATAACGAGGCGGAATGCGTTTCGGGAAGAGGGAATTTTCGCGGCGTCAGTCGTCCGGAGAGAAACCCTCTCCCGCGGCGGTGCCTGAAAAGGGATTGACGACCCCTTATGCTCAATTCTAGCATAAGAGGGTAAGCCGGCTCTCGACCGGCATTTTCTTGGCGCCTGTTATGCTCTGATAGAGCATAAG
>NCCY01000322.1:0-1999 GCA_002279855.1 Rhizobiales bacterium 12-68-15 | reverse complement strand
GCCCACAATTACCAGTCGCCCGAAATCTTCCACACGGTGGCGGACATCGTGGGCGATAGCCTCGCTCTGGCCCGCGAGGCGGCGGCGACCGATGCGCAGGTGATTCTCGTCGCGGGCGTCCATTTCATGGCGGAGACCGCCAAGATCCTGAACCCGGACAAGACGGTGCTGATCCCCGACGAGCGCGCCGGCTGCTCCCTTGCCGAATCCATCCGCCCCGAGGATGTCCGGGCGCTGAAGGCGCGCCATCCCGGCGTGCCGGTGGTGACCTATGTGAACACCTCCGCCGCCGTGAAGGCCGAGTCGGACGTGTGCTGCACCTCCGGCAATGCAAAGGCGGTGGTGGAGGCGCTGGGGGTGCCGCGCGTCATCATGATCCCCGACCAGTATCTCGCCCGCAACGTGGCGGCGCAGACGCAGGTGGAGATCATCTCCTGGCACGGGCGCTGCGAGGTGCATGAGCGCTTCACCCCCGCCGATATCGCCGATATCCGCGACATCTATCCAGACGTGACCGTCATCGCCCATCCCGAATGCCCGCCCGACGTGGTGGCCGCCTCCGATTTCGCCGGCTCCACCGCCGAGATGGTGGGCTTCGTGGCGCGGAACCGTCCGCCCCGCGTGGCGCTGGTCACCGAATGCTCCATGGCCGACAATGTGGCGGTGCATTATCCCGAAGTGGACTTCGTGAAGCCGTGCAATCTCTGCCCGCACATGAAGCGCATCACGCTGTCCAACATCCGCCGCGCGCTGGAGACCCTCGCGCCGGAAGTCACCGTGCCCGCCGACCTGCTGCCCCGCGCCCGCGCCAGCGTCGAGCGCATGCTGGCGATCCGCTGACATGGCCGCCCTGCGCACCGAAAGCGCCGCCGACCGCGTGATCGTGGTGGGCGCCGGCCTTGCCGGCGTGGCGACCGCCCTCCATCTCGCGCCCCTGCCGGTCCTGCTGCTGGGACCGGGCCTCGGCGCCACCGCGAGCGCCATGGCACAGGGCGGCATCGCGGTGGCCATGGGGCCGGGGGATGATCCCGCCTGCCATGCCGCCGACACGCTGGCGGCAGGCGCCGGCCTGTGTGATCCGGACATCGTGGCTGTGGTGACCGGCGCCGGGTCCGCTCTGGTGGAGGATCTGCTGCGCCGGGGCGTGCCCTTCGACCGGGATGCGGACGGCACGCTGGAACGGGGGCTCGAAGCCGCCCATGACCGCCCGCGCATCCTCCATGCCGGCGGGGACGCCACCGGACACACCGTTCTGCGCACCCTGACCGACCATGTGGCGACGGCGCACCATGTCACCCGGCAGGCGGACCTGATCGCCCGCCGCCTCGCGGTGACGGACGGCCGCGTGACCGGCCTCTGGGCGGTGCGGGCCGATGGCGCGCCGGTCTTCCTTGCCGCCCGCGCCGTGGTGCTCGCCACCGGCGGGGTCGGCGGGCTCTATGCCGCCACCACCAATCCGCGCGGCGCCTGCGGGTCCGGGCTCGCGCTTGCGGCGCGGGCGGGGGCCGTGCTGCGCGACCTCGAATTCGTGCAGTTCCACCCCACCGCCATCGCCACCGGCGCCGACCCCATGCCGCTGGCCACCGAGGCGCTGCGGGGGGCGGGGGCCGTTCTGGTGGAAGAGACCGGCGCCCGCCTCATGGCCGGCTCCCCCCAGGGTGACCTCGCACCGCGCGATGTGGTGGCGCGGGCGATCCACGCCGCCCGCGCCGAAGGACGCAGCATCTTTCTCGATGCGCGGGCGGCGGTGGGGGCCGACTTCGCGCGGCGCTTTCCCACCGTCCACCGCCTGTGCCGCGCTGCGGGCCTCGACCCGGCGCGGGAGGCGATCCCGGTGCGCCCGGCGGCGCATTACCATATGGGCGGCGTGGCGGTGGATGCGCAGGGGCGCACCTCGCTTCCCGGCCTGCATGCCTGTGGCGAAGTGGCCTCCACCGGCCTGCACGGCGCCAACCGCCTCGCCAGCAACTCGCTGCTGGAAGCCCTCGCCTTCGCCCGC
>NCCY01000321.1:3257-5691 GCA_002279855.1 Rhizobiales bacterium 12-68-15 | reverse complement strand
CGGCCCTGCGCGATCTTCTCGATCAGGATGTTGCGATAGCCGAGCGCGGTGGCGACGCCGCCGGAGGCCGGGGCCTCAATGCGCACGCTCAGTTCGGGAATGGACAGCGACGTCGCCTCCGAAGCTGCCATCTGGCGCAGGAACAGGTTCAGCGCCTCGTGCTGCCCGCGTTCACGCGGCAACAGCGTATCCGGTCCGGAATAGAGGTCCACGCTGGCGCCGGGCGCCTGATAGAGGGTGCGCGGGCGCTCGCCGGCGGCGGCGATCTCGATCTCGATGCCCTCCGCGCCCAGCCGCCGTGCGGACACACGGCCATCCTTCGGCTCGGTGACGCCATCCAAGACCAGGCTCGCGATGGCCACCCGGCTGCCGTCCGGCTCCCGGAGCAGGACCGAGCGCACGGTCAGGCTGCGCTTGAACAGGTCGAACGCAACGCCCCCGTGCGCCGCCTCGCGGCCCGCTGTCCTCAGCGCGCTGAAGACCGCGTCCACCTCCTGCGTGGCACGCCACTGGACATATTGGTTGACGCTGAAAAAGCCCGCCCCGGCGAGGAGCAGGAGGGCCAGGAGGCCGATTGCAAACTTCTTCACGGCATCTCTCCTGCCTGTCGCAGCGCCGCCCGGTCGGGCAGGCGCTGATCCGGTGTGCTGAGCCCATTGGTATGGCACAGGTGCCATGCGCGGAAGGGATGACAGCGCACCACTGTGTCGCTACCGTTCGCCGGGAAATCACGCTATTGCCCATGAGGTCGAGCGCAATGGCCCCGGGGCCACAATAAAGGTTGGGGGAGGAGTATGGCGTCGAATATGTCGAATATTTCGGACGATCTGAAATCCGGCGCTCTTGTTTACCATCGGCTGCCGCGCCCCGGTAAACTGGAGATCAAGGCCACCAAGCCGCTGGGCAACCAGCGCGATCTCGCCCTCGCTTATTCCCCCGGCGTGGCTGCCGCGTGCGAAGCCATCCAGGCTGATCCGCTTCAGGCGGCCGAACTCACCACCCGCGCCAATCTGGTGGCGGTGGTCTCGAACGGCACTGCCGTGCTCGGCCTTGGCAATATCGGTCCGCTGGCCTCCAAGCCGGTGATGGAAGGCAAGGCGGTTCTGTTCAAGAAATTCGCCGGCATCGACGTGTTCGACATTGAGGTTGCCGCCACCGAGGTGGATCACCTTGTCGAGACGGTCGCGGCGCTGGAGCCGACCTTCGGCGGCATCAATCTTGAGGACATCAAGGCCCCCGAGTGCTTTGAGGTGGAGCGGCGCCTGCGCGAGCGCATGAAGATCCCGGTCTTCCATGACGATCAGCACGGCACGGCCATCATCGTCGGCGCTGCGGTGCGGAATGCGCTGGAAATCGGCAATCGCAAGATCGAGGATCTCAAGATCGTCGCCTCGGGCGCCGGTGCCGCCGCCATTGCCTGCCTCAACCTGCTGGTGACGCTCGGCGCCAAGCGCGAGAACATCTGGGTCTGCGACATCGAGGGCGTGGTCTATGAAGGCCGCGAGACCCTGATGGACCCCTACAAGTCCGTCTATGCCCAGAAGACCGACGCCCGCACGCTGGGCGACGTGATCGAGGGTGCGCACATCTTCCTCGGCGTCTCCGCCGGCGGCGTGCTGAAGGCGGACATGGTGAAGCGGATGGCGGATCGCCCGCTCATCCTCGCGCTTGCCAATCCCAATCCGGAAATCATGCCCGAAGAGGCCCGCGCCGCGCGCCCCGACGCCATGATCTGCACCGGCCGGTCGGATTTCCCCAACCAGGTCAACAACGTCCTCTGCTTCCCCTACATCTTCCGGGGTGCTCTGGACGTGGGCGCCACCGACATCAATTCCGAAATGAAGATGGCAGCGGTGGAAGCCATCGCGGCTCTGGCGCGCGAAACGCCGTCCGACGTGGTGGCCCGCGCCTATGGCGGGGAAACCCGCTCCTTCGGCCCGGATTCCATCATCCCCTCGCCGTTTGATCCCCGCCTCATCCTGCGCATCGCTCCTGCGGTTGCAAAGGCGGCCATGGAAACCGGCGTCGCGACCCGCCCGATCGCGGATCTTGAGGCCTATGCCGACCGCCTCGACGAGTTCGTGTTCCGCTCCGGCTTCATCATGCGCCCGCTGTTCCAGCAGGCGAAGCAGAACAAGAAGCGCGTGATCTATGCCGAAGGCGAGGACGAGCGGGTTCTCCGCGCCGCGCAGGCGGTGGTGGAAGAGGGCATCGCCCGTCCCATCCTGGTGGCGCGCCCGAGCGTGCTGGAAACCCGTCTCCAGCGCTTCGGCCTGTCCATCCGTCCCGGTGTCGATTTTGACGTGATCAATCCGGAAGACGACCCGCGCTATCGCGACTTCGTGCGCTCCTATGTGGAGATCGCGGGCCGCCGTGGCGTGACGCCCGATGCCGCGCGGACACTGGTGCGCACCAGCGCCACCGTCATCTCCGC
>NCCY01000321.1:0-3219 GCA_002279855.1 Rhizobiales bacterium 12-68-15 | reverse complement strand
ACCCCCAAGGGCAATTTCTTCATCTGCGATACGCAGGTGCAGACCGAGCCGAGCCCGGCCGACCTTGCGGACATGACCATCCTGGCGGCGGCCCATGTGCGCCGCTTCGGCATCGTGCCGCGCATCGCCCTGCTGTCTCATTCCAGTTTCGGCAGCAACGATACGCCGTGCGCCCGCCGCATGCGGGCGGCGCTCCATATCCTTCAGGAGCGCGAGCCCGACCTTGAGGTGGACGGCGAGATGCAGGCGGACGCGGCCATCCTTGAGGACATCCGCGAGCGCATCTTCCCGCATTCGCGGCTCGAAGGCCCGGCCAACGTGCTGGTGATGCCCGATCTCGATGCGGCGGATATCGCCTACAACATGATCAAGGTGCTGGGCGACTCGCAGCCGGTCGGCCCCATCCTGATGGGCACCGCGAGCCCGGCGCACATCCTCGGGCCGACGGTGACCGCACGCGGTATCGTCAACATGACGGCAGTCGCGGTGGTCGAGGCGCAGGGCGCGCTCTGAGCCTTCTGCACGGAACAAGGGGCCGGACCGGACGCGGTCCGGCCCTTTTTTGCTCTATGGGGTGATGTCGGGCTCCACAAGCCGCGCAAGATTCCGCAGCGACTCCTGCCAGCCGAGATAGCACGCCTCTGTCGGGATGGCGTCCGGAATGCCGGACTGCACGATCTCCACCTCCGTGCCCACCGACACCGCCTTCAGCGAGACGCTTACCGCCATCTCGCCCGGCAGGCCGGGATCATCGAACCTGTCCGTGTAGCGCAGGCGTTCGTTCGGCACGAGTTCCACATACGCGCCACCGAACGCATGGGCATTGCCCGTCGTGAAATTGCGGAACGACATCCGGAACGTGCCGCCGACCTCAGGCTCCAGGTGATGCACGGTGCAGGTGAACCCGTTCGGCGGAAGCCATTTGGCGAGGGCGTCCGGTTCGAGAAAGGCCCGATAGACCTTCTCCGGTGATGTTGTCAGAACGCGGTGCAGGCGTACGGTGCCGGGCATGGTTGCTCTCCTCGGCGGTTGGTCCTGACGTGAAGACGACCGAGGAGATGCCGATCCGACACCGGGTCATGGCCTTTGTGTCGCCGCCCGCACTGTTTGAAACGCCCGCGCGGCGCGCGTCAGCTGCCCCAGTTCCGCGGGCGATAGAAGGTGTGCACGCCGATCTTGTCGAGCGTGCGCATCTCCCGCACCCAGTTCGGGCGCACCCAATAGGCATGGTAATGCGTGGCGCGGCCCACGCTTTCGAGCCAGAGCTTGCCGTCGAGCATCTCGGAGGCGATGTCCTTGGCCTGCACCCACATGTCCGGCTCGCGGATGACGTCCTTCACATTGTCGCAGGCGAAGGTGAACTGGCAGGCCAGATGGCGGTGCGCGTTCTGGTACACCGCCTTGCAGACATCATTGGGATAATAGCCGGAAAATACCCGGTTCACGATCACCTGCGCCACCGCGATCTGGCCGCGCCGGGGTTCGCCCCGGCTTTCGAAATAGATCGCCTCCGCGAGGCACTTTTCCGCCCGCGCGCGGTCCGCGCCGTCCAGCCCGAGCCGCAAGGCGGGCGAGGGGAAGATGCCGTCGGTCTCGGCCTCGTCCGGCGGCGGCGGAGGGGCGGGCGGCAGGGGCATCAGCGTGATGTGCTTCGGCAGTTCCGCATATTCCATCGCCAGCGGCAGGGCGCCCACGGTTCCGGCATCGAAGATCATGGCCTCGTCGCGATAGAGCGGCTTGCCGGCCAGTTCCCGGTCGGGATCGAACAGGCCCTGCAATTCAATCTCGAACGTTGTGACGCGGGAGAGGTCCTGGCTGATTTCAGCGTCTTCCGGCAGATCGGGCGGCAGCTCGGCTCCGCTCATGTCCGGTCCGAAGCTTGGGGCAACCGCAGCCTCGTCCGCATCCGCGTGGCGGGTGCTCTCATCGAGGCCGGGCAGGCTCATGACCATGTCCAGCGCGAGTTCGAGATAGGCCTGCTCCACGGCCGGGCTCGGACCAAAGGCCTGTGGCGCCTCAATCTCCGGTTCCGCCACGGCGGGCGCCGGCGGTGCGCCGGTCATGACCAGCGGCTGGGGAAAGGCGAAGGTGGCATCCGGTGCGGCGGCGTCCGAGCCCACGCCCAGGGTGAGGCCCGGCGCAGGCCATTCCAGGGTGGCCACCCGCAGCGCGCGGGCCGGTGCGCCCAGCAGCGGAGGCTGCGAGCGCTCGGCGGCCGACCGGGACAGGAAGGCGTCGGAGGGCAGCATCTGGGTCTGCGCGGGCTGAGAGCCGGCGGCGAGAAACACGAGAAAGGCGCTGGACAGGCTGGCGGCGGAGAGACAGGCCGGCCAGAGGCCCCCGGTTCGAACTGCCATGACGTTGCCCTCGACCGGGCGGCGAGAACGCGGCCGCCCCGTCGATGGTTTTCGCGTATTAAGCCTAAGAGGACGTTAAACGGGCTGCCACGGCCGCTTCCGACGCGAACGGGCCGGGGGCCGCCACCCGGATGGGGCCGGCGCGTCGAAGCCCCTCGGTTCCGAAGCGGATGCGGATGGCTTCGCGCACCCAGCGCTCCTCCTGCTCGGCACGCCGGCGGGCGCCGCGTCCCTCGCCGGCGAGGTGAAGCCGGTGGGTTTCCATTGCGGCGGCAAAGTCCGCGAGGCCATCGCCGGATGCGGCGGACACGCGGATGACCGGAACACGCCAGTCGCCTTCGTGTCCCGCAAGCGAGAGTGCGCCGCCCACATCGGCGGCGGCGCGCCGCGCGGCGTCCGTCATGTCCGCCTTTGTCACGACGATGATGTCCGGCAGTTCCATGACACCGGCCTTCATGAACTGGAGACTGTCGCCAGAGGCCGGCTGGATGCACAGGACCACTGTGTCCGCGACGAGATCGATGTCCGCCTCCGACTGGCCGACGCCCACCGTCTCCACGATCACCCGGTCATAGATGGCCCGCAGCAGCACGATGGCGGCGATGGCATCGTCGGAGAGTCCGCCCAGCCGGTCGCGGGCCGCCATGGAGCGCACGAACACGCCCTTGTCTTCGGGGTCGGTCTGGATTCGCGCGCGATCGCCCAGCAGGGCACCGCCGGTGCGCCGGGAGGAGGGGTCCACAGCGAGGACCGCAATGGTCTGCCCCTCCGCGCGCGCGCGGCGCACAAGGGCATTGGTCAGGGTGGACTTGCCAACGCCGGGTGGCCCGGTGAGGCCGAGCACATGGGCCTTGCCCGCCCG
>NCCY01000027.1 GCA_002279855.1 Rhizobiales bacterium 12-68-15 | reverse complement strand
GCGCCGAGAATCGCGGCGCGACCTCAGCCGAAAGATGATCCAGAAAGGCCCGCACCCGCGCCGGAAGCGGCCCGCCTTCGCCCATATAGACGGCGTGCAGCGGATCGCGGTCGCCGGGATTGAAGGCTTCCAGAACCGGCACCAGCCGCGCTTCGGCAATGTCGCGCGCCACCTGGAACAGGCCGACCCGGGCAAGGCCGAGGCCCTCCACCGCGAGCCGCCGCAGCGCTTCCCCGTCATTCACCGTGGCATTGCCCGCCGGCAGGTGCCAGGCCACCCCGCCCTCGATCCGCAACGGCCATCCGTCCTGCTCCCGCGCATAGCAGAGCGCGAGCCGGTTGTGGCGCTCAAGCTCGGCCGGCGCCTCCGGTCGCCCCATGCGGGCGAGATAGGCCGGCGCCGCGACGATCACCATCCGCGTCTCGCCCAGCTTTCGCGCCACGAGGCGTGAGCTTTTCAGCGGGCCGGAGCGCACCGCAATGTCAGTCCGCTCCTGGAGCAGGTCCACCACCTTGTCGGTGAGCACCGCCTCCACGGTCACGCGCGGATAGGCGGCGAGGAAGGCCGGCAGGGCCGGCAGCAGGAAATCCACGCCGAACGGCACATGCGCCGTCACCTTGAGCGGGCCGGCGGCAAGTTCGCTGGCGGAGGCCGCCCGCTCGGCGGCATCCAGTTCCGCCAGGATGCCGATGCCCCGCTCATAGAAGGCGCGCCCTTCCGGTGTCAGTTCCAGCCGGCGGGTGGAGCGCTGCACCAGCCGCGCGCCGAGGCGGGCTTCCAGCCGGGACACCAGCTTGCTCACCGCCGAGGGCGTCAGGCGCAGCGCCCGCGCGGCGGCCGAGAAGCCGCCGTGCTCCACCACGCGGGCGAACACTTCCAGTTCGCCCGAGCGATTCACATCCAGCCGGCTCACTGTGAATTCGCGTCACAAATCATTTTCATTGCGACAGAATAGATCAGAGCCTGCGCCCGCGCCATGTTGCGCTGCGAAGGGGCGGTGCCCCCGAATCCTCATTTACCTGTCGCGGACCCGCTCATGCCCATCGCACTTTATGCCCTCACCGCCGGTGCCTTCGGCATCGGCGTCACCGAATTTGTCATCATGGGCCTGTTGCTGGAGGTGAGCGCGGACCTTCACGTCTCGCTCTCGGCGGCGGGCCTGCTCATTTCCGGTTATGCGCTGGGCGTCGTGGTGGGCGCGCCCCTCCTCACCATCCTCACCGGCCGCTGGCCGCGCAAGGCGGTGCTGGTGGGGCTCATGGTGGTGTTCACCGTGGGCAATCTCGCCTGCGCCCTCGCGCCCGATTATGCGACGCTGATGGCGGCGCGGGTGCTCACCGCCTTCGCCCATGCCACCTTCTTCGGGGTCGGCTCCGTGGTCGCCACCGGGCTCGTGCCGCCGGCCCGCAAGGCGAGCGCCATCGCCATCATGTTCACCGGCCTGACGGTCGCGAACATTCTCGGCGTGCCGTTCGGCACCTGGCTGGGGCAGGCGTTCGGCTGGCGCGCCACCTTCTGGGCGGTGGCCGGAGTGGGTGTGGTCGCGGTCGCCGTCATCGCGCTGTTCGTGCCCTCGGATACCGGGGCGCAAGAGGAGGGCGGCAGCCTGAAGGCGGATCTGGCCGTGCTGACGCGCCCGGCCTTGCTGCTGGGGCTGCTCACCACCGTTCTGAGCTGGGTCGGGGTGTTCGCCGGCTTCACCTATGTGGCGCCCATCCTCACCCGCATCACCGGGTTTTCGGAAGCTGCGGTCTCGCCCATCCTGCTGGTGTTCGGCGGCGGGCTGGTGGTGGGTAATCTTCTGGGCGGGCGGCTGGCGGACCGGCGGCTCGTTCCCACCATCTTCGGCAGCCTGCTGGCCTTGAGCCTTGTTCTCGGGCTGATGACCTTCGCCATCCACGACCGGATCGCGGCAGTCATCGCCATCGCCCTGTTCGGGGCCGCGGCGTTTGCGACCGTCGCCCCGTTGCAGATGTGGGTGCTGGCGAAGGCGCAGGGTGCCGGGCAGAGCCTTGCCTCCTCGTTCAACATCGCCGCCTTCAATCTCGGCAATGCCATCGGCGCCTGGCTCGGCGGCGCCGTCATCGACCACGGTCCGGGCCTTGCCGCCATTCCCTGGGTGGCCGGCCTCGTGCCGCTTGCGGCAGTGGCGGTGGCCTATGCTTCCATCCGCATTGAGGCGCGCGCCGGCACCGTGCCCGCCCCCGCCGGGTGAGGACACACAGGCGGCACGTCCTGCGGGCGCTGCCGCCCGGCCTCGCCTTGCCGCCCACTGTCACCTGCCTGTCATTCCCCACCGTTACGTCGTTGCGGTCCGGCTAACCGGGTGGGGGACAGGTCCGATGCAGCCGATCCTGCGGGTCGAGAGCGTTCACAAGTCGTTTGACACCACGCAGATCCTGAAGGGCGTGAGCTTCCAGATCGAGGAGGGGGATCTCGTCTCCATCATCGGGCCGTCGGGGTGCGGGAAATCCACCCTGCTGCGCTGCCTGAACGGGCTGGAGACCATCGATTCCGGCACCATCGAGGCGTGCGGCGTGCGGATGGAGCGCAAGCCCGGCGCGCCGGAAATTCCCGACGAGATCGCCCACCGCCTGCGCCGCAACGTGGGCATGGTGTTCCAGCAATACCAGCTGTTTCCCCACAAGACGCTGATCCAGAATGTGATGCTCGCCCCCATGGTGGTGAAGGGTGTGAAGCTGGACGAGGCCGCTGCCAATGCCGAGCGGCTGCTGCGCAAGGTCGGCCTCTACGAGCAGCGCGACCGCTATCCCATCAACCTCTCCGGCGGCCAGCAGCAGCGCGGCGCCATCGCCCGCGCGCTCGCCATGGCGCCGAAGATCATGCTCTATGACGAGCCGACCTCCGCGCTCGATCCCGGCCTCGTGGACGAGGTGCTGGACGTGATGAAGGAACTGGACGCGGAGGGGATGACGCAGATCGCCGTCACCCACGAGATGCGCTTCGCGCGCGACGCCTCCGACTACATCATCTTCATGGAGAAGGGCGACATCGTCGAAATCTCGGACGAGGACGAGATTTTCACGAACCCCAAGGACCCGCGCACGCGCCAGTTCCTGCGCCGCTTCGCCTGATCGCCCTCTCGCCATTTCCGGGGACAGCCATGCGCCTTCCTGACCTGCGCCTTCCTGAACCGCGCCTTCTGCGCGCCCGCCTCGCCTTCGCCCTGCTGGCGGCCCTGACCCTGCTCTGCGCGGCGGGGGCCGCGCGCGCGCAGACCCCGCCGGTGCACGAGCCCTTCAGCAAGACCCTGCGCTATGGCGGGGATGCGACCTCGGGCGCGCCCTACACCTTCAAGGACCCCGCCGATCCCGACCTGACGGTGGGGTTCGAGGTGGACATCATGAACCAGCTCGGCCGGGAGCTCGGCCGCAAGGTGGAGTTCATCCAGAACGACTGGAGCAACCTCATTCCCGGCCTCAATGCCGGCCTCTATGACGCGGTCATCAACGGGCTGGAGATCACGCCGGAGCATCAGGCGGCGGCGGATTTCACCATTCCCTATTACGTCACCTACGGCCAGATCGTGATCCGCAAGGGCGATCCGGAAGTGGCGGGGCTGGAGCAGCTGCGGGGCAAGAGCGTCGGCACGCTGAAGTCCAGCCAGATGGAGCGCGTGCTGCGCGCCTTCGGCGGCATCGACGTGCGCTCCTACGAGCAGGAGATCGACGCCTATTCGGACCTGAAGCTGAAGCGCATCGACGCCACCGTGATGGATTTCCCCATTGCGGTCTATTACGCCCAGCCCGACGACGCGTTGCAGTTCACCGGCACGCCGGTCGGCCGCATCGAATACGGCATCGCCCTGAAGAAGGGCGGCGACCCGCAGCTTCTCGCCAGCCTCAATTCCGGCCTGTCGCAGATGATGCAGGACGGCGAGATGCGCAAGATCCTCGACCGCTGGGCGCTGTGGACGCCCATGATGGCGCAGGTGACCGGCGACAACCGCCCCCTTCAGGCGCAGCCCGAGGCCTACACCCATTTCGTCGAGGCGACCCAGCCGCGCGGGCTGGTGGCGCAGCTCGAGCGCTATGCCCGCTTCCTGCCGCAGCTGTTCTGGGCGGCGGTGATGACCATGGAAATCTCCATCCTGGCGATGATCCTCGCCGTCGCGCTCGGGGCGGGCCTGGCGCTCTGCCGGGTCTATGGCGGCACGATGCTGGACCGCGTCGCGCAGGTCTATATCGAGTGCGTGCGCGGCACGCCGCTGCTGATCCAGGTGCTGTTCATCTATTACGGCCTGCCCAAGATCGGCGTGCAGCTCGATCCGTTCGTGGCCGGTGTGCTGGCGCTGGGGCTGAACTATGCGGCCTATGAGGCGGAAAACTACCGCGCCGGCCTGCTCGCCATCCCGCGCCACCAGATGGAGACCGCCATCGCCCTCAACATGACGGAGCGCGAGGCGCTGCGGCACGTCATCATCCCGCAGGCCGCGCGCATCGTGCTGCCGCCCACCACCAACGACTTTATCTCGCTGATCAAGGATTCCGACTATTTCGGCACCGGCCTTCTGGTGGCGGCGGTCTATCTGCTGCTGGGCCTGCCCTTCGTGCGCCTCGCCCGCTGGGCGGAGAAGCATGTCAGCCGGGGCACGGTGCGCACCACCGGGCGCAAGTGAGGAGCCCCTTGCGGTCAGTCGCCTGATCCCGGTCTTCCCCCTCCCCAACTTCGCGGGAGAGGGGGCGGGACGGTGCGGGGAACGAGCGGAAAAGCCCTCTCCCGCCTGCGGGGGAGGGTTGGGAGGGGGCGGTCCTGGTGCTGTCCCTCCCCTATCGCTCGCGTGCGCTCACCCGTAGCGGGCGAGCGTCAGGCCCTCCATGTCGATCTCCGGCCGGCGGCCGGAAATGAGGTCCGCCATCACCCGCCCGGTGCCGGCGGCCATGGTCCAGCCCAGCGTGCCGTGGCCGGTGGAGAGGTGGAGATTGGGATAGCGCGTTGCGCCGAGAACCGGGGTGCCGTCCGGCGTCATGGGGCGCAGGCCGCACCAGAAGGAGGCGGCCTTCGCATCGCCCCCGTCCGGGAACAGGTCGCTGACCACATGCTCCAGCGTCTCGCGGCGCTCGGCGTCCAGCGACAGGTCGAAGCCGGTCAGTTCCGCCGTGCCGCCGACGCGGATGCGGTCGCCGAGCCGGGTCACCGCGACCTTGAAGGTCTCGTCCATGACGGTGGATTCGGGCGCCCCCTCCGGCGCGGTGATGGGGACGGTCAGCGAATAGCCCTTCACCGGATAGACCGGCAGGGAGAGGCCGAGCGGCTTCAGGAAGCGGGGTGAATAGGAGCCCAGCGCCACCACATAGGCATCGCCGGTGATCCGCCCGGCATCGGTCACCACGCCGCTGATGCGCCCGCCGGCCTGCTCGATGGAGAGGATGCTGCGCCCATAGGTGAAGGTGACGCCCAGCGTCTTCGCGATCTCCGCCAGTTCCGTGGTGAACTTGAAGCAGTCGCCGGTCTCGTCGCCCGGCAGCCGCAGCCCGCCGACGACCTTGTCCCGCACGCGGGCGAGGGCCGGCTCCACCGCGATGCAGCCGATGGGGTCCAGCACCTCATAGGGCACGCCATAGCGGTCGAGCACTTCGGTGTCGCCATGGATATGGTCCATCTGCTCCTGCGTGCGGAACAGCTGGAGCGTGCCCTGCATGCGCTGGTCATACTGAATGCCGGTGCGCTGGCGCAGGGCGATGAGGCAGTCGCGGCTGTATTCCGCGAGGCGCACCATGCGGCCCTTGTTCACCTCGTAGCGGCCATGGGTGCAGTTGCGCAGCAGCCGCAGGCCCCACAGAGCCATGTCCGGCGTCATGCGGGTCCAGCGCACCACGAGGGGCGCGTGCGCCATGGTCAGCCACTTGATGGCCTTGAGCGGCAGGCCCGGTCCCGCCCAGGGGGAGGAATAGCCCGGCGATACCTCGCCCGCATTGCCGAAGCTCGTTTCCAGAGCCGGCCCGCTCTGGCGGTCCACCACCTCCACCTCATGGCCATCCGCCGCGAGATAATAGGCCAGTGTGACGCCGATGACGCCCGAACCCAGGATCACAACCCTCATGATGGTCCCCACATCTGCACCCGGCGCTGCGGCCATGGCAAAGACAGAGCCTAAAGGGCCATTGCGGCGGTGTGGAGCCCAATATAGCCGCATCCTGCGCCCAGCTTCGCGGCGCCCACCTGAGAGGCGGGCGCCGGGGGCAGGACCGGCAGGCGGGGGTCAGCAACCGGGCGGCATGCGGCGATGATGGTCGCTCACCCGCTGGTAGGCATCGCCCGCGCGCAGCAGCACGGCCTCCCCGAACGGGCGCCCGACCAGCTGGAAGGCGGCCGGCAGGCTGTTTTCCGCCAGCCCGCACGGCAGGCTGAGGGACGGCAGGCCGAGATAGTTGATGCCGCGCGTGCAGTGGGTGACCTTGCCGATGGCGGCGGCCACATCCGCGGGCTCCCCCTCGGTGGTCTCCGCGATGGTGGGCACCGGCACGGCGAGGGTGGGGATATGCACCATGTCCGCCGCGCCCATGGCAGCGGCGAGCCACTCCTGCGCGATCTTCGCGCGCAGCATCAGCGCCTCGGCATAGCGCGTGGCGGGATAGGCAAGGCCGGGCAGGATGCGGGCGCGGACCTGCGCGCCATAATCCTGCGGCCGTTCCTGCAGCCAGCGCCGGTGCAGGGCGGCGGCTTCCACACCCATCACAAGCTGCATCATGGCATTGACGAGGGCCATGTCGTCCACGCGCGTCTCGATGATGCGCGCGCCGGCGCTGCGCAAGGCGGCGATGCTCTCGTCCATCAGGTCGAGGATGTCGGGCGTGGCGGCGTCGCGATAATAGCCGGCGGGCACCGCGATGGTGACGCCGTCGAGGTCGCCGGTCAGGGCATCCTCATAGTTCCGCTTCGGCGCGGCGAGGGTGGAGCCGTCGCGCGCATCGGCGCCGCCGATCACGGAGAGGATGCGGGCCGCATCACGCGCGCTGCGGGCGAGGGGGCCGAGCGTGTCGAGCGTGGGCGAGAGCGGCATGGCGCCCGCCATGGGCACGAGGCCATGGGTGGGCTTCAGGCCGGTAATGCCGCACATGGCGGCCGGATGGCGGATGGAGCCGCCCGTGTCGGAGCCGAGCGAGGCCGCCACCAGACGGCCGGACACCGCCGCCCCCGAGCCGGAGGACGAGCCCCCCGAGCAGTGGTCGAGGCTCCAGGGATTGCGGCCGTGGCCGAGATGGACGTTGTAGCCGGTGGGCGAGAGGGCGAATTCCGCCAGATGCAGCCGCCCGAGATCCAGCGCGCCGGCGGCATCCAGCCGCTCCAGCGCCACCGATGTCTCCTGCGGGACGAAGTCCGCACGGATGATGGAGCCGCCCGCGTTGGGTCGGCCCGCGCGGTAATAGAGGTCCTTGTGGGCCATGGGCACGCCGGCCAGCGGCCCGAGCGGTGCGCCCCTGGCGCGGGCGGCATCCACCGCGCGCGCGCCCTCCAGCGCCCGCTCTTCCTCGATGGCGACCACCGCGTTGAAGCGCGGCCCGAGGGTGGAGAGGCGATCAAGCGCGGCCCGCGCCAGCGCCTCGGCCGTCACGTCGCCGGAGGCCACCGCCTCCGCCGCCTCGACCACGCCCAGCAGATGCAGGTCCGCACTCATGCGCCGGCCCCGGCGCGCAGGGTGTCGTAGCTCCAGGGCGTCTCGTCCAGCGTCATCCGCGCGTCTGCGCCGGCCGCGATGGTGGCCGACACCGTCTTCGCGAGGGTAACGGCCGCCTTCGCCTCCGCCCCGTCGATGGTGACGCCGTTGGTGTCCCGCAGCAGGGCGGCGGCTTCGTCTTCGCTCATGTCAGTGCACGCCAAGGAAGCGGGTGAGGGTTTCCGGCTGGTCGCCGATCTCGGCGGCGGTCGCCTCGTGCACCACGCGGCCGGTCTCCAGGATGGTGACGCGATCGGCCACCGCCAGCGCGCTGTAGAGGTTCTGCTCCACCAGCAGGATGGAGAGGCCGGCGGCCTTCAGCTGCCCGATAATGCCTTCCAGATGCTGCACCATGACCGGCGCAAGACCCTCGGACGGCTCGTCCATCAGGATCAGGTCGGGATCGATCATGAGCGCGCGGGCCACCGCGAGCATCTGCCGCTCGCCGCCGGAGAGCTGGTTGCCGCGATGGTAGCGGCGCTCGGCGAGGCGGGGGAAGAACTCGAACGCCTTGGCCACCGTCCAGCCATGGGTGGCGCTGGCCGGCTTCAGCACGGTCAGGTGCTCGGTGACGGTGAGCGAGGGGAACAGGCGCCGGCCCTGCGGCACATATCCCATGCCGCGCTGGGCGATGAGATGGGGCGGCAGGCCAAGGATGGCCTCGCCCTTGAAGGTGATGGCGCCGGCCCGCACGTTGGGCGGCGAGACGCCCATGATGGAGCGGATGAGCGTGGTCTTGCCCATGCCGTTGCGGCCGAGCAGCGCGAGCACCTCGCCCTTGGCCACCGAGAGGCTGGCGCCGTGCAGGACGTGGGCTTCGCCGTAATAGGAGTGGATGTCGCGGACCTCAAGCATCGTGGCGCGCCTTGCCCAGATAGACGTCCTGGACGTCCTTGTTGACACGGATTTCGGAGGGCGGCGCCTCCACCAGCAGCTTGCCGTTGTTGAGCACCGTCACGTAGTCCACCAGCGAGAGCACGAGGTCCATGTCGTGCTCGATGAGCACGAGGGTGAGGTCGCGCGGCAGCGCGCGGATGATGTCGGAGACGATCACGCGCTCGGCCGGCGAAAGGCCGGCGGCGGGCTCGTCCAGCAGCAGCAGCTTCGGCTGCGCCACCAGCGCCATGGCCATTTCGAGCTGGCGCTGCTCGCCATAGGACATCTCCTTCACCACCGTCTCGCGACGGGAATGGAGGCGGGAGATTTCCAGCGCCCCGTCCGCCCGTGCGGCCTCCTCGGCGCTGAGGTCGCTGGAGCCGAACAGCGAGAACTTGCGCGGCGAGAGCCCGCGCAGCGCGAGGCGCATGTTCTCGGAGACGGTGAGGTTCGGGAACAGGTTGGTGATCTGGAAGGTGCGGCTCATGCCGCGTTTGGCGCGCTCATGGACCGGGGCGCGGGTCACGTCCTCACCCTTGAACAGGATGCGGCCGGATGTTGCGCTCACCACGCCGGTAATGGCGTTGAACAGCGTGGTCTTGCCCGCGCCGTTGGGGCCGATGATGGCGCGCCGCTCGCCCTCGCGCACGCGGATCGACACGCTGTCCACCGCCTTCAGGGCGCCGAACTGCACGGTGACGGTGTCGAGTTGAAGGAAGTCGGTCACGGCAGGCCCGTTCTCGGTTGGGGAACATGTTCCCTCCCCCTCCGGAGAGGGGGAGGGACGGATCGGGAAGGCGTCAGCCCTTCTTGATTCCCTGGAAGTCGCGGGAATAAGGCGGCTGCTTCATGTAGGTCTCGGGATTGTAGGTCCAGAACTGCGAGACCGCCGGATAGTTGGCGATCGGCGCGTTCCAGAGCTTGCCGTCGGCATTCTTCACGACCTTGCGGATGTGCACGTCGTAGATGGGATTGCCGTAGGCATCGAGCTTCACGGTCTGGCCGAGCGGCGAGCCGGTCAGTTCGGTCTTGGAGACGGCGGCGAGGAACGCCTCGCGGTCCTCAACCTTGCCGCCGATGGACTTGGCAGCCTCATCGAGCCACATGGCGCCCGAATACATGGAGAAGCCGTACAGCGAGGGGTACTTGTTGTACTTCTTCATGTGAGCTTCGACGAAGGTCTTGGTGACGGGGGCGGGGGAGCCCTCGGCGAAGTGGGCGGCCACGATCACGCCTTCGGCTTCCGAGCCCATGGTGCGGATGACCGACTGGTCGGTCATGTTCATGGCGCCCACCAGCGGGATCTGACCCTTGAGGCCGAAATTGGAATATTGCTGCATGAAGCGGGTGGCGTCGGCGCCCGTCTCCATGGCGAAGATCACGTCCACGCCGAGATTGGCGAGCTGGCCCAGATAGGGCGAGAAGTCGGACGTGTTGAGCGGATGCCAGAACTGGCCGGCGATGGTGCCGCCGCCCTCGGTGAAGGTCTGGCAGAAGCCGCCGCACTGTTCCTGGCCGAACGTGTAGTCCTGCGAGATGGTGGCGGCCTTCTTGTAGCCCTGCTTCAGGCACCAGTCGGCGAGCGGGCGCGGGAACTGGCTGCCGGTATAGCCGGCGACGCGCACCACGTTCTTGATGCGGTTGCGCTGGGTCAGCTCGTCCGCCGCGATGATCGGGATGAAATAGGGCATGCCGTTGCCCTTGACGTAGTTGGCGACCGCAAGGCCGGTATTGGCCAAGAGGTTGCCGCACAGCATGGACACGCCGTTCTGCTCCACGAGGCGGCGGGCCTTCTGGAGCGCCATGTCCGGGTTGGCGCCGTCGTCTTCCACGATGAGCTCGACCTTGCGGCCGCCCATCATGCCGCCCTTCTCGTCGAGATACATGTTGAAGCCGTCCACCATCTCGCGGCCGCCGGAGGCCACCACGCCGGTGAGCGGGGCCATGAGGCCGATCTTGATGGGGCCGGTGCCCTGGGCGCGCGCCACATAGGGCATCGCCACCGTGCCGACTGCCGCGAGCGCCACGCTCGACTTGAGGAATGTCCTGCGATCCATCTGTTCCACTCCTGCTGGTTCTGTCTGGTGGTCTGGTTCAGCCCCGCTTTCGCGCGAGCAGGGTTTTGATGCCGCCGAGAATGCCGTCGGGGGCGAAGATCATGATGAAGATGAAGACGAGGCCGAGAACGGTCTGCCAGCGTTCCGTGTAGATGCTGACCGCGTTTTCAAGCCCGATAATGGCAAGGGCGCCGATGAACGAGCCGAACAGCGTGCCCACCCCGCCCGTGATCGCCATGAGCAACCCCTCCACCGACTGTGTCAGGGCAACGGTGGAGGGGCTCACGAAGTCGTTGAACATGGCATAGAGCGCCCCCGCGACACCGGCGAAGACGCCGGCGACGGTAAAGGCGATGAACATGTGCAGCGACACGTTGTAACCGAGGGAGCGCATGCGGCTGTCGCTGTCGCGGATGCCGCGCAGGGTCAGGCCGAAGGGCGAGCGCACGAAGCGCCACATGATGAAGGTGATGATGGCGACCGCCACGAACACCACATAGTAGAACGGCATGTGCGCCGCGAGTTCCGCCGGGCGCACCGCGCCGCGCAGGCCGTTCTCTCCGCCGGTGACCGAGGTCCAGCGCAGGCAGATGCCCCAGATGATCATGCCCAGCGCCAGCGTCAGCAGCAGGAAGTAGACCCCCGTGGTGCGGATGGCGAGGATGGCGAAGATGGCGGCCACCAGCGTCGCGGCGAGGATGCCGAGCATCATGCCCGTATAGGGCGAGCCGCCCATGGTGGAGGTCCAGTAGACCGTCACATAGGTGGAGACGCCGAACACCGCGCCGAGGCAGAGCGGCGTGCGCCCGGTATAGCCGGCGAGGATGTCCACCGACATGGCGAGCACCGCATAGATCAGGACCTCGGTGAGGATGCTGATCTGGTAGGTGGGCACGAGCAGCGGCGCGATGGCGAAGAACAGCGTGCCGAGGATGACCGCGGCCAGTCCGAGCCGCGGCATGAAGGAGGGCTTGCCCGCGGCTGCGGGGGTGGGGGCGGGTGTCATGCGGTCCTCCCGAACAGGCCGAGCGGGCGGAAGGCGAGGATCGCCGCCATGGGGCCGAAGATGACGAAATAGGCGAATTCCGGGAACATGACCTGACCGACCGTGTTCAGCATGCCCACCATGAGCGCGCCGACAGCGGCGCCCACCAGGCTGCCGCGCCCGCCGATGATGACCACGGCGAGGGAGAAGACGAGGATTTCGGCGTCCGCGCTCGGATAGAGCGTGAGGAAGGCGCCGCCCACCGCACCGCCGAGGCCGGCCAGCGCCGCGCCCAGCATGAAGGTGAGCAGGAAGATGCGGCGGATGTTGATGCCGAGCGCCGCGATGGTCTCGGGATCATCCACGCCCGCGCGGATCAGCGCGCCGAGTCGGGTCTTGTTCAAAAGCACCCAGAGCAGGATGAAGATGAGGACGCCGAGCGCCAGCACGAACAGCCGGTACTTGGGATAGAACATGCCGGCAAAGCGCAGGGCGCCCTGCAGGAATTCCGGCGCCGGCACGGTGTAGGTGTCGCCGCCGAACACCACCAGCATCATGTCGTTGAGCACGAGGCCGACGCCGAGCGTGAGCAGCACCTGCCGCAACTCATGCCCGCGCACGAAGCGCAGCAGGCCCTGGTCGAGGATGAGGCCGGTCACCGCCACCGCCGCCATGGCGGCGAGGATGCCGACCATGAACGAGCCGGTGGTGGAGGCCATCGCATAGGCGCAGTAGCCGCCCAGCAGATAGAGCGCGCCGTGGGCCAGATTGACGATGCGCAGCAGGCCGAAGATCAGCGTGAAGCCGGAGGCGACGATGAACAGCAGCGCCGCGAAGGTGAGGCCGTTGAGAAGCTGGAAGGTGTTGAGGCTGCTCATGCCGCACCGCCTTCGGCGCGCGCGTCGGGGCGCTCGCGCAGGTACCAGTCGTGGATCTGCTCGCCGGTCATGAACACCACGTCCTCGCGGGCGCGGATGTGCTCCACGGCCTTGCGGAAATGCCGGGCGCGGTGGGGCGCGCCCATGATGTAGGGGTGGATCACCAGAGCCATGATGCGCGCGCTGTCACGGGAATCGTGGTGGATCTGCTCGAACTGGTCGATGGCGCGGTCGGCATATTCGCTCGCCTTGTGATGCTGGATCAGCATCATCGCCACGTCGTTGCATTCCTGGGTGTAGGGGATGTTCACGATGGGCGTGGTGCGGGTCTTCAGCACCACCGGCTGGTCGTCCAGCACCCAGTCGCAGACATAGTCGTAGCCGTTCTCCACCAGCAGGTCGGGCGTGTTCCAGGTCTCGGTCAGGCCCGGTCCCAGCCAGCCGCGCGGGCGCTTGCCGGTATAAGCGAGGATGGCGTCGGTGGTCTTGGCGATGTCCTCCGCCTCGTTCTCCACCTTCTGCATGTTCTTCTGGCTGTAGCCGTGGCCGATGAATTCCCAGTTGCGGTCCAGCGCCGCGCGGGAGATGGGCTCGTAGCTCTGGATCGCCGAGCCGTTGATGGCCAGCGCCGCGGGAATGTTGTTGTCGTCGAACACTTCCAGCAGGCGCCAGAAGCCGACGCGGTTGCCGTATTCATGCCAGGCCCAGTTGGGGATGTCCGGCATGGGCGCCCCGCCGGCGGGGGGCGTGAGGACGGTGCGCGGCATGGTTTCGCGCGGATTCCATTCCTCGATATTGACGATGATCCACACCGCCATCCGGGCACCGCCGGGCAGACGCAGCGGCGGGCGCTGCGAGATGGGGGAATAGGAGATGCGCTCGGTGGGCAGCATGGTGTGTCGTCCGGAAGGTTTCTGTCGGGATGCGCCGGCATCCGGGGATGCCGACGATGCAAGGCCGGTGCCGCGGCGCCCTCGGGCGCCGGGGCATGTCAGACCGGATAGCCCTTGGCGCGCTCGCCCTGGTACCAGTCGAGCAGGTCGTCGCCGTTCCAGTTCAGCACGCCGCCGAGGCTCGCCGCATAGTCGTAGATGGCTTCCAGATACTTGATCCGGTGCGGCTGGCCGGAGATGTAGGGGTGGATCGCCACCGCCAGCACCTTCGGCCGCTCGGCGCCTTCCATGTGCAGGCGGTCGATGGCGTCCTTGAAGCGGGTGAAGAAATATTCCGACTCATGGTGGTGCACCGCCATCATCGGAATGTCGTTGTGCTCCACCGTATACGGCAGGGTCACCAGCGGGCCGTTGGTGGTCTGGATGGTGGCGGGCTCGTCGTCCCACACCCAGTCGCCGATATATTTCACGCCCGCCTCGGTGAGGATGTCCGGCGTGTCCAGATGCTGGGTGAGGCCCGGTCCAAGCCAGCCGCGCGGCCGCTTTCCGGTGAACTTTTCCAGGATATCCATGGACTTGAAGATCATGCCGCGCGGGTCGTCATGCTTGTGCATGGGCATCTGGTCATAGGCGTGGCCCATGAATTCCCAGCCGGCATCACGCGCCTGCTCGGCGACGCGCGTATAGTCCTCGCACACGCGGGCATTGATGGAGAGGGTGGGGCGGATGCCCAGCTTCTCATAGAGCTTGAAGAAGCGCCAGGTGCCCACCCGCATGCCGTATTCGTGCCAGCTCCAGTTGGGCACGTCGGGCAGCAGCACCTGCCCGGTGGGGGCGGGGATGACCTGCCGCGCCATGGGGCGGCCGATGTCCCAGACTTCCAGATTGACGATGGTCCACAGCACCACGCGGGCATTGCCCGGCAGCTTCAGCGTCGGGCGGTCCACGATGGCCGAATAGGGAGCACGGTCCTTGGGCTGCATTGTCATTCTTGTCTGTCTCCGCGAAACGGTCCGGTTCAGGCGCCCGCTGCGGCGCGCAGGGCACCGAGGGCAGGTTTGAGAAGCTGTTCGACGGTCGTGTAGAGAAAACGGGCACCGCGCCCGACCCAGAGCCCGGCGGTCTCCTGCGTCACCGGAAGGCCGAAAGGCACGGATCTCGCCGCGAGGCGCGCGGTGATGTCGTCCACCGCCGCGATCACTTCCGGCCGGCCGGTGTCGCCGAGAAAGCCCATGGAATGGGCGAGGTCGTTTGGACCCACGAGAATGAGGTCAATCCCCGGCGCGCCGGCGATCTCGTCCAGCCGGTTGTGGCCGTCCACGCTCTCGATCTGGGCAATGAGCAGCAGCGTGCCCTCCCGGCCGCGCGTCGCGGCACGGGCGATGGCGCGCAGGCGGGCGCATTCCTCGGCTGATTCCACCTGCGGCAGGACGAGGCCGTCAATGCCGCAATCGAAATAGCGGGTCAGCGTCGCGGCATCCTTGGAATAGGAGCGCACGATGGCGGACAGCCCGTGCGCCTGCGCGGCGCGGGCCATCATGGGCACGCTCTCGACGCTGACCGCCGTGCGCTCGCAATCGATGAACAGGCAGTCCGCCCCGCTCTTGGCCAGCGCATCCACCACCGGCATGGCATAGCCACCGGGATTGACGGCGATCACCGGGCGGCCGGCTTCGATGGTATTCTTGGCGTGGCGGTTCATGGCCGGCACCCGACGACGGGCGGCTGAGGCGGACAAGCGGGGATGGCTGTCATAAGGGCGGCTCCTGTCCCGGATGGCCGGCGCGTGCGGCCGGGCGAGGCAGTGCAAGCCGGTTTCCCCTTCGGCGCAAGCCCCTCTGACGAAACTCCCTCCCGCCAATCCGGCGCGAGCCCCGGCACAGGCGCGTGCGCGGTCGCCACCGGAAGGGCGGGGCGCAGTCCGTGCAGGGGGGAAGGGGGTACGGCGGGCATGGGTGATCGCGCGATCCGTGAATGAGAGCATCTGATAATTAAAGTTTGAATACAATTCGCTCCGGGTCAAGCGATAATGTATACAAGTAAAGCCTCTTTAACGGGCTTTTCCTGCCCCTTTTTTCGCCTGTGCGCCGCACGCGAGGGCAGGCAAAGAAAGGCTTGGCGCACAGGCCGAATGGCCTATTGATCCTGCCGCGCAGCGTGGCATGAATGTATTGAAAGCGGCCGCACGCGGTGGTGCCCCGCCGAACTGGAACAGCCTTGGATGACCGAAGCCGCCCTTCGTCCGCAAAGCCTCAGCGAGCCGATCGAGGATACCGCCGTCACCCGCTCGCTTTCGGTGACCGACCGAATCCGCACCGCCGTCCTGTCGGGCGAGTTCGAACCCGGAACCCGGCTGCATGAGGTGCGCCTGTCCGAGCGGCTCGGGGTGTCCCGCACGCCGATCCGCTCCGCCCTGCAATCACTCGCCAGCGAGGGGATGCTCGATTACACCCCGAACCGGGGCTATTCGGTGCGGCGCTTCTCCACGTCGGAGATCGTCGATGCCTATGAAATCCGCGCGGTGATGGAGGCGCTCGCCGCACGGTTCGCCGCCGAGCGCGGATTGCCGGAGGCGGAGCGCGCGGCCATCGAGCGCGTGCTGGCGGAAGGGGATGTCATCCTCGCCAATGCCGAGCTGGGGGAAGACGAGCGGCTTGCCTACAGCGCCGTCAATGCCACCTTCCACGAGGCGATCCACAGCGCCGCCCGCTGCCGGATGCTGGGCGACATGATCCGCGTGTGCCATTCGGTGCCGCATTCCTCGCACCGGAACGTCATCTCGTTCGAGCACATGGACGTGCGCCGCCGCCACGACGACCACCACCGCATCTATGACGCCATCCTCGCCTGCGATGCCTATCGCGCGGAAATGCTGATGCGCGAGCATGTGGCGAGCGTGAAGACCAGCCTCGTGCGCGCCCTCTCCGGCCGCCCCCTGTCGCGCCGGGGGCGGTGAAGGGCCGGTGTCAGGTCGCTTCGGCCGGCAGGTCCAGGGGTACGAGGGCGGTGAATTCCGGATCGGTGTTGAACACGGCGAGGTCGTCGTCGCTGGATTTCAGTTCCTTGGGATAGAGCATGGCCTTCAGATAGGTGTAGGCCGGCCCCTCACGCCCGGCCAGTTCGATCACGCTTCTCGTCGCTTCAAGGGCCTTGGCCCGCGCCTCACTGGCATCCTTGGCATAATTGCCTTCGGTGGTCGGGTTGTCGCGCAGCCAGGTGGCTTTCTGGCCCTGCGCAGCGGCGTAATAGAGACGGAGGAAGGGATCCTGCGCGAAAAGCGGGGAGGCGAAGGCCTGCTCGCACAGGGTGATCGCGCGGGTGAAGCCCTGGGGCGGCGAGCGATACAGCAGCAGGAGGATCAGCCGGCGGAAGATGTCCACATCCTGGGGCCGCTTGCTGGTGGCTTCATCCAGCGCGTCGATCTCAAGGCTGAGATTGCCCTGCAGCCGGCGGATATCCGCGAGGCGCAGCAGGTATTTGATATCGTCGGAACCGCGCGTCGCGGCTTCCGTCATGGCGCGTGCGGCCGCCTGGAAATTGGCAAGGCGCGCCTGCGCCGAGCCCCAGGCCGCGAACTCTTCCGCCGTTGACAGTTCCGCGAACGGAACCTGCGCCACCGTGCGGTCGGCGTCCGATGCGGGGGCGGGGGTGCGCGACAGGTCCGTCATGCCGGATGAGATCAGGATCGGCGCCTCGTTGGCGGCGGCGATCGCGTCCTCGTCCAGCGCGCCGTCGAGCAATTGCTCGATATCGGCAAGGATGAAGGTGAGCCGCGTGCGAGCTTCCAGATAGATGGCGAGGAAGCAGGCCACGAAGCCCGCAATGATCAGGCAGGCGAAATAGGCCTTTGCCAGATTGGCATCCACATCCCCGAAGCGGGCGAGGAACGAGACGATGCGGCGTCCGAGCCCGAGGATTTCGTAGGCGTTCACCAGCGCGAGGCCGACGATGATCTTGGTCAGCCAGTCGGAGATTTCCTCCAGGTTGCTGTTGCCCGCCACCGTCCGCGTGGTCTTGCCGGCCCCGAGATTGTTGAAACCCGCCTCCTTCGGCTTCGGGCCGTCGCCGCCATTCACCCGCTGAAGCAGGCGCGGCACGCCGAACAGGAAGCCGAGAAACGCGCCCGCCGCCCCGGCGGCGGCGAGGGTGCCGAAGCAGATGCCCAGAAAGCGCAGATATTCGATGACGGCATGGGGACTGTCATATGCGGTGATCGCCCCGAAGGAGACCACGCAGGACCCGGCGAAGAGAATGCAGAGCGTCTGCACGAGGCGCTTCTGCACGACATTCATGCGCCGGTCGATGGTATCCCTCAGGCGTCGTGACGCGGTCCCGTCAACCATGGCACCCGCCCCCCTGAAAAGCCGGCTTCATGTAACCTATACGTGTATCCTTTCACACGTTCGCTCGCTTGTCATCTCGCCTTATGCGTGTATTTACGTCTTGCGGCCCGGTTCCGGGACTATCCCGCATCCTCCCGCCGCCAGTCCGCCGGCAGGCCGAAGGCATGGTGCAGGCCGTCGTCTCCCGCGGGCGTGACGGTCAGGGCGCGGCTGTGCGGAACGGGCGCCACCCATCCAAGCGCTACGGAGCGCGCCAGCAGGCCCGCGCCGAGACGGCCGGCCAGATGGGGGCGGCGTTCGCTCCAGTCGAGGCAGGTGCGGCAGAGCGGGCGACGGGTGGCGTGCGCGTCCTTCAGGTCGAGGCCGAAGCGCTGGAAGGCGTCCCGGCCCGCGTCGGTCACCAGCGCCGCGCCGTCCGCCATCACCACATAGCCGCGCGCGACCAGCGCATCGGACAGGGCGATGGCCAGCCGGCCGGCCATGTGGTCATAGCAGGTGCGGGCGCGCCGCAGCGCCATGTCCCGGGGCCCGACCGGATGGTGACGGCGGGGAGCGCCGGCGGCGAGGGCCATGAGCGCCTGCATGGCCTCGGCCACATCGGGCGAAGCGAGCCGGTAATAGCGGTGCCGCCCCTGCCGCTCCACCGCCAGCAGGCCGGCTGCCAGCATCTTCGCCAGATGCCCGCTCGCGGTCTGCGCGGTGATCCGCGCCACCCGCGCAAGCTCTCCCGCCGTCAGCGCCTGCCCGCCCATGAGGGCGGAGAGCATGTTGGCGCGGGCGGGATCGCCGATGAGGCCCGCCACTTCCGCGATGGTGTTTCCGGAGGCCATGCTGCACATGACGAAATCCTGGAGCGTTTCCGAGCGAAGTGTGAAGCGGTTCGCGTGAAGGAAACGCGTAACAACAAAGAGATAGAGTGTTTCAGCGTTTCCATGAAAGGCTGAAACACTCTAGCAGCGCGGCCCCCGCCCGTCTGCGACGGTCATTTCGGCGCCGGCCGAAACATGCGGCGCGCAAAACGCGCTAGAGGGCGGGGAGCGAGACCCGAGATATCCGCGTGCGTCCGGCGCACGCCAACTGGAGGACACATGCCCGCGAAGACCAACATGGCGACGGAGCTGGCGCTGCTGCTCGCGCTCTCCACTCTCTGGGGCGCGTCCTACAGCTTCATCCGCGTTGGTGTGGAGACCATTCCGCCGGTGACGCTGATCGCCGGTCGCACGGTTCTGGCGGGCGCCATCCTGCTGCTCGCCCTGCGCATGCGGGGCGTGCGCCTGCCGGCGGACCGGGCCACCTGGCGGCGGTTCTTCGTGCAGGCCGTCCTCAACAGCGCCGTGCCCTTCACGCTGATCGCCTGGGCGGAACTGACCGTGGAGGCGAGCCTTGCCGCCATCCTCAATTCCCTGACGCCCATCTTCGCCTTTCTGCTGACGGTGCTGGTCACCCGGCACGAGAGCGTGACGGCGCGCAAGCTGTTCGGCATCTGCGCCGGGCTCACCGGCGTCTGCCTCATCATCGGCCTCGATGCGCTCTCCGGCATGGGGCGGGAGGTCTGGGGCCAGATCGCGCTGGTGGCCGCCACCGTCTGCTATGGCGC
>NCCY01000320.1 GCA_002279855.1 Rhizobiales bacterium 12-68-15 | reverse complement strand
CGTTCTGGTTCGACGGGACGAAACCGAGCATCTGCTTCTGGTGGGCGGCCCTTCGGATCTGGTGGTCGAACCCGGCATCCAGCGCGCCGGCCGCGAGACAGCCGCCGTAAAGGATACCGGCCGCGAAACCACTTCCCTCCGCGAGCCAACGCAGCGCGATACCTTGCCCCGGCGTCCCGCGGCGCCCGTGCTTTCGGCACCGCCCGCCGATGCCGCCCCCGGACGCCTTGCCCCCCCGGCGCGCGCCGAGCTGCTCGCCCGCCCGGACCCGTTCACGCCATCCGTACCCTCCCCCGAAACTGCCGAGCCGATGGAGCCACCCGCGAAGCTGCCGCGCGCCAACGCCCCGGTTGCCGCAGACGGAGACGCGGAACAGGAAACACCGGAAGCCAAGACGGAAGCGCCCGCCGCCCCTGTTGAGGGGCGCCGACCGTTCGCCTTCCGCCGCCCTGCTGCCGCAGAGGTCGAGCCCGCGTCCGCGCCACCCGCCGCGCCTGCCCCCCGGCCATTTACTCGCCCGGCTGCAAGTGACCGCGGCACCCGGCCCTCAACCTTCACCAGCCTGCGTCCACCCACGGCCCTCAAGTCCGCCGCCGCTCTCGGTGCCGGGGCAACCATCGCCGGGACAGTCGGGACGGACACGGGCGAGGTCACCCCAAAAGAGGCGGCCGAGCCGGACCTTCGCTCACCGGACGTGAAGGCGACACCGATCGCCCCTGCCGTGGCGGCTTCGTCCCGCGATCGCGATCAGAGCGCCGCCTCGGTCGGGGATTTGCCTGACGTGGTCGCGCCTGCGGTGCAAGTCGAAGAGGTACGGGCTGAAGAACCCCTGCCGACGCCGGCTCCCGAACCGATCCCTGAGGACGTCGTGGTTGCCGGGACTACCGTCGCCAGCGATAATCACGCGGTCGGGGAGCAGCCTGAGGTTTCCACCGCTGAAGCCGAGCAGGAAATCCCCCTGTCGGCGCCCGCCTTGGCACCGGAGCCGTTTGCGGCACCGGCATCGCTCACCTCGAATGAGGCGCCGGTGTTGGCGGACCCCGCGCCCGAACACTTGGGCTCGCTCGATTCTCCGCTTCCGGAATCACCTTTTTCCCCGGCGCTGGAGCCCGAGACTAAAGCCGAGGCGCCCGCCGTGGAGGCCCAGCGCTTCGAGCCCCCGGTGTTTGACCTGCCGCCGCCTGTCGTGGACGCTCCGGAGCCGGTCGTGCCGCACGATGGTGCGCCGGTGATCCCGGCGCACCACATCGATACTCCTGTGATCGCGCCCCCCAAGGCTGATGTCCCGAGCGCCGAGCCGATGACGGAGCCCACGCCCAACGTGCCTCCAGTCCGCCGCGAGCCACCGGTTGGGGGCGATGCCGCTCCTTCCACCGAGCCGCCTGCGGTCCGGCCTGCGCCCCTTTTCCGGCGCGTCCCCATGTTCAATGTCACCCGCGCCCCGCGCGAGGCGGCATCCGGCGAACGCACCGAGCCGCAGGTGGACGACCTCGCCAAAAGGCTTGAAAGCTCGCTGAACGGAGCCCTGGGCGATCGCGCCGAGCCGAAGGCCGCGTCCGTGACGCCCGTGACGCCCCCGCCGGCAGCCCCCGGTGCAGGCGATGCGCGACCCGGCCTGCGAATCAGCCCGGCACGCTTCTCGCCGGTCATGCGGGCAGGCGCCGCCCCCGGCGCGCCGTTCGTGCCGTCCCAGCGCCCCGTGCCGCCAGCGCCGGCTCCCGCTCCTGCACCCGCCGCAGCCGATTCGGGCCTTGGCGGCAGCGGGTTCAGCCTTGAACAGGATCTCGTCCGCCAGCTGGAACTGACCCTCGCCCAGGAGGCCGAGGAGGACGCCAAGGCCCGCGCGGCCACGGCGCCGCCTTCCCCGGCGCCCGCCGCCCCTACTGCCGAGAAGGCGCCGGCTGACCCGTTCGAGGACCTGGAAGCGGAAATGGCCACCCTGCTCGGGCGCAATCTGCCTCCGCGCGCATAGGCCTGCTAACGATCCAGGCTTGTTAAATCGCGGACCACCCTCACCCCGTCGGTCATTCCGGCGGGGTTTTTGTTTCGGCGCGGCAAGGCCCCTGTGCGGGACGCGGAACAGGCCTGTGGATTTCCTGTGCCGGCACACTGGACAGGCCGGAAGTCGATTGCTATACGAACGCCACCTCACGGGGCATTGCCCTGCGGCGGGCGCATAGCTCAGTTGGTAGAGCAGCTGACTCTTAATCAGCGGGTCCTAGGTTCGAGCCCTAGTGCGCCCACCATATATTGGTGGAATACCCCCCCTAAAATCACCGTCCTAAGACGGGTACCCAAGTGCAGAATTCGCTTCGGGGCGAGTTCGGTGGGGGATCGTCACTTCCCCCCGAGTGTCTCGTTGACCGGCGTCTTCTGAACCGCCTTCGCAAGTGCATTGGCAAGTTCCGCGCGACGGAATGGCTTGTTCAGCCGGACAAACCCGGCTGTGGTGCGTTGATCTTCGGTGTATCCGGACATCAGAACGACCGGCATCTCCATGGCACGGATCGGCGCGGAGAGCGCGAGTTCAACTCCGGTCATGCCGGGCATCAGATTGTCTGTGACCAGAAGATTCGGCTGAATTCCGCCCCCCAGCAGCGCCAGCGCGGCCTCTGCCGAATTGGCGGGAACGACCATATACCCAAGGTCGGTCAGCATCTCGGCCGTCGAGACACGGACCAGTTGCTCGTCATCGACCAGCAGCACCGTTCCCTTCCCGAGCCCACGCTCCTCGGGGACGACCTTTCCGGCCGGCACGGCCGCAGTCTCCGCCAGCGGAAGCCACAAATCAGCGCGCGTCCCTGCACCTTGCGCACTCTCAAGCGCAAGGCTGCCGCCCAGTTGCGCCGTGAGGCCGTGCACCATGGACAGGCCAAGCCCGGTTCCCTTGCCGATTCCCTTGGTGCTGAAGAACGGCTCAATGGCGCGCGCGAGGGTTTCCGCGTCCATCCCGATGCCGGAATCCTGAACGGTCAGACGCAGATAACGCGCGGGCGGCAGACGGGACACGTGATCGTCGCCGATATCGTCAAGGCTTGCCGAAATGATCAGACGCCCGCCCTCCGGCATGGCATCGCGGGCGTTGACGGCCAGATTGAGCACCGCCATCTCGATCTGGTTGGCGTCCGCACACGCCGCCGGCAGATCATGGGGCGCTCGGGTCACAACCTGGATCCGCGGACCACATGTGGACGCAATGAGATCCGCCATCCCCTCGATCAGCACTGCGAGGTCCACGGACGTCGGCTGGAGGGGCTGGCGGCGGGCGAAGGCGAGGAGGCGTTGGACGAGGGTTTTGGCGCGTTCGGCGGCTTGAAGGGCGCCTTCGATGAGGGGGCGGGTGCGCTCGTCGCCGGCGCCGCGGCGCTGGAGGATGTCGAGCGAGCCGATGATCGGGGTCAGCAAGTTGTTGAAATCGTGGGCAACGCCGCCGGTGAGCTGCCCCATGGCCTCCAGCTTCTGGGACTGGCGCAGCGCCTCCTGGGCGCACACCAGTTCGGCGGTGCGCTCGAGAATCCGCATTTCCAGCGTCTCGTTGAGCCGGACCAGTTCATCTTCGGCCAGCTTGCGCTCGTTTGTATCCTCCGTGGTGCCGTACCACTTCAGAATTTCTCCGGACGCATCGAGGCGCGGATATGCGCGCGAGCGCACCCAGCGCGCTTCCCCCGAGCGCATCCGCAGCCGGTACTCCACGTCATAGGGCTCGCCGGTGGCGATGGCCTGGCGCCAGGCGGCGAGGGCCATCTCCCGGTCCTCCTCGTGCAGACCGTCCACCCAACGCGGCCCGCTGCCGTCATGGCCGGTCCAGAGGCTCCAGCGCTCCGACATGTGGTCGACCTCGCCCGACGGGAGCGCGGTCCAGACGATCTGCGGGTTCAGCTCCACGGCGGAGCGATAATGGGCCTCGCTGGCGGCCAGCGCCGCGGCGGCCTCGCGCGCGGCGTGCCGTTCGCGCGCCTCCCGCAGGGCGCGCTCCACCACCATGGGGATGCGGGGAAGGTCGCGCTTGGTCACATAGTCGGTGGCGCCCGCCGGGCGAGGTCCAGCGCCTCCAGCCCGGTGAAGCTCGGCAGCGAATAATCGGACAGGATGACGTCGAAGCTGCCGGCAGCGAGGCGGCGCTCGAACTCCGGGCGGATGTCCACCAGGGTCACGGCGACCTCCCCCTCAAGCTTCATCAGGTGATGCGCGATGAGTTCCGCATCCACGCTGCTGTCTTCCAGCAGCAGACAATTGATTTGCCTCGGTGTCACGCTCACAGGTCTCCGGGCATGGGCTCGTTGAGGACCGCCCAGAACACGCCGAGGTCGCGGATGGCCTCGTAGAAGGAGGTGAAGTCCACAGGCTTGACGACGAAGGAGTTCACCCCCTGCTGGTAGCTGCGGACAATGTCGGTCTCCTCCCGCGAGGAGGTCAGCATGACCACGGGGATTGCCCGATAGCTCGGATGGGTCTTCACCTGTTCCAGCACTTCCAGCCCGTCCACACGGGGCAGCTTGAGATCGAGCAGGACGACGGCAGGCGGGCCGGGAGGCCGGTCGGCATGGGCTCCACGCGCGAAGATGAAGTCGAGGGCCTCGACGCCATCACGGGCCACCACGATCTCGTTCGCGAGCTTGACCTTCTTCAGCGCGGCCAAGGTCAGCTCCACGTCGGCTGGATTGTCCTCCACGAGAAGAATCGGTCTAAGCGTCGGCACGCGGTTTCCCTTTCGGCTGACTGGGCAGTGTGAAGGTGAAGCTCGCACCTACGCCTACGGTTCCATTCGCGAGGATGGTCCCGCCGTGCCGATCGATGATCCGCTTGGCAAGAGCCAGCCCGATACCGGTACCTTCATACTCTTCCTGACGATGAAGCCTTTGAAAGACCTGAAAAAGCTTGCCGCAATAGGCCATGTCGAAGCCGACACCATTGTCAGCGACGGTAAACACCACTTCATCGGCGCCACGCGTTCCTGAAACGCGGATACGGGCCTTCTCGATGCCGCGTGTATATTTGACCGCATTCTCGACAAGGTTGAACAGGGCCTGACGCACCAGCGTGGCATCGCCCCAGCAGGGCGGCAGCTCGCCGATCTCCCATTCGATGTCCCGGCCCTCCAGATCGGTGTCGAGGCTGAACCGCACCTCCTCCATGACCTTGACCATGTCCACCCGCGCCATCTTGAGATGCGCGCGCCCGAGCTGGGAAAAGTGCAGCAGGTCATCCACCAGCTGGCCAGCGGAAACGGCCGCCCGCTTGATCCCTTCAAGGTAATGATGGGACAGGGGCTTCAGGCCCGGCTCCTCTTCCGCCAGCAACTGGGCATAGCCGGCAATGTGCCGGAACGGTGCCCGAAGATCGTGGGAGATCGAGTAGGAGAAGGCCTCCAGCTCCTTGTTGGACCGCTGAAGCTCATCGGTGAGCTGGGCGCGCTCTTCCGCCCGCTGAAGCACGAAATTCATGACCGAGGCGCGAAACTCGGTGGCGCTGAGGCGCTCGGCCTCGCGCCAGGGCAAGGCCCGTTTGCGCACCAGTTCCTTCCATTGCTCGAACGACCGGCGGGGATGCAGCCGCCCGTCGGCATCGGCATGTTTTGCCGTGCGCGGGTCGCCGCCCCATGTCACCGTCCGCACCAGTTCCTTGCGGAACCACAGGATGAAGCTCGGGTGAATGCGGGAAATGGGCACCGCAAGCAGCCCGCTCGCCACGCCGGCGATCTCCCGTCCCTTCGGCCAGACCTCGCCCAAGGCGTCCGTGGCATAGATCTGGTCGATCTTCTGCGTCATCAGCCAGTCGGCGAGTTCCAGAATGAGGTCGGCGCCCGGCGTCGTTCCCGCCGTCAGCGCAACCCCTTCCGACACCACGGCCGCGCCATCGGCATTCACCAGGGCAAGCCACGGCACGGCGCTCTCGGCCAGCCCGGATTGCAGGGTTGAGGCGCGGGCAAGCTGGGCCACAAGTTCGGTCTCGATGCGATGCAGGCGCAACCGCTCCTCGCTCTCCTGCGCGCGCTCGCGGGCGTCGATCTGCTGGGCGACGATGCGGCCGATGAAGTCGCACGCCGCGCGCACGTCGGCCGTGGGATGCCTGGGCGCCGTGTGGTGGCAGGAAATGAGACCCCACAGCCGGTTCGCGATGACGATGGAAATGGACATGGACGCGGCGGTGCCCATGTTGCGCATATAGTCCAGATGCACCGGAGAAACGCTGCGCAGGACGGAGAAGCTCAGGTCCAGCGGGGCGCCATCGGTGGGGCACAACACGGGCTGGAGGGGAACGGGGGTGTAATCCGACGCCCCGATCAGCCGCAGGCGGTTCGAGCCGTAGAGTTGCCGCGCCTGCGCCGGAATGTCAGAGGCGGGAAAGCGCAGGTCCAGATAGGACGGGAGGGTGCCGTCGCCATCCTCTGCAATCACCACACCGTTCCAGTCAGGTTCGAAGCGGTAGACGAGGACGCGGCTGAACCCGGTCAGGTGGCGGACATAGGTGGCGGCGGCGCGCGCGAGTTCCGGGACAGTGGCGCCGGTTTCGGTCACTTCGAGAAAGCCGCGCAGGGCGCCATAGAGCGCGTCCGGCTGGGCAGCGCCCTCAGGGGCGGGCTCGAACTCAAGGATGAGGCCCTGCCGCGCACGGTGCGCCGACACATTGACCCACTGGCCCCGGAGGCAATGGGTCTTGAAATATTGGCTGTCCCCGCTCTTCGCCCACTGGCGCAATGCCGGGCAGAAGCCGTCCTCCTCCCAGGGCAGGGCTTCCAGGGCGGACGGTGTCAGGACATCGACCGGAAAGCCGAGAATCTCCCCGCAGTTCGCGCTGGCCTGAACCACGCGGAACTCCTCCGGCGTGACCACCACGAGGGCGCCGTGCGGCTGGATGCCGCCGGAAATGTGAATTTGCTCCCGGGCGCAGACTTCCAGCGGATCAACAGAGGACGGAGCGTGCGTCATGTGGCGGTGGCCTTGTGGCAGTCACGGACGGTTCGGGCGAACCCGAGACCTGTCGCGTGAGACGTCGCGTCCGTGCCCGAGACGGACAAGACGACAAACAGGGCCCCGACGACCGCCGGCGACCAGAAGACGTCGGCAGGACGGGATGGGAAGGTCGTGACAGAACATGAGCACAAGCCGCCCTGTTCCGCCGGCATGGTGTTT
>NCCY01000319.1 GCA_002279855.1 Rhizobiales bacterium 12-68-15 | reverse complement strand
ACGCTGAGCGGCATCGTCTCCGGGAGCGGCTTCGGACTGACGGCGAACGGAGCCGGCACGCTCGTCCTCTCCGGCGTCAATACCTACAGCGGCGGCACCACGATCGCGGCCGGCACGGTCCAGATCGCAGCCAACAGCGGTCTTGGAGTGACAAGTGGAACTGTCACGCTGTCCGGGGGGACCCTGGCGGTCACGGGAACCTTTCTCAATTCGCGCGTCACCACGCTGTCCGGGAGCGGCGGCACAATCGCGCCGGCATCCGGCGCGACCCTGACCTGGAACGGAAAGATCAGCGGGAGCGGCGCGCTGACCATAGCGGGCGCCGGGACCTTGGTTCTCGGCGGGGCCAATGACTATACCGGCGGCACGACCCTCAATTCCGGCACCGTAAGCATCAATGCCGACAGCCGTCTCGGCAACACGAGCGGCGCCCTGACCATGGCGGGCGGCACGCTGGCCACGACCGGGTCCATAACAATCGCGCGCGCCATCTCCCTCACCGGTGCCGCGACCATCAGTCCTTCAGGGACGACAACCATTTCGAGCGGGATCACCGGCTCGGGCGGACTTACCAAGAGTGGCGCCGGCACCCTGGTTCTCACGGGTGCCAACTCCTATTCCGGCGGTACGACCATATCGTCAGGCTCGCTGCAGATCGGGAATGCCGGAACGACCGGCAGCATCACCGGCGACGTCACAAACAATGCGACGCTCACCTTCTCCCGCAGCGATACCCTCACCTTCGGCGGCAATATATCCGGCACCGGCGCCGTCTCGAAGGTGAGCGGCGGCACCCTGACGCTGTCCGGGACCAACACCTATAGCGGTGGCACGACCGTCTCGGGTGGAACCCTGCAGGTGTCCGCGGACGCTAATCTCGGCGACACCTCGGGAAGCCTCACCATTACCGGGTCCAGCAGCAACTTCGTCACCACCGCAAGCTTCAGTTCCGGCCGGGCCGTTATCCTCGCCAACGGCTTCATCAGGCCCGACGACGGTACCACGCTCACGCTGTCCGGGGTGCTCTCCGGTACCCTTCTCAGAAAGTCCGGCGGTGGCACGCTCGTCCTCGCCGGGACCAACACGTATACGGGAACCACCAGCATAAGCGGCGGCACGCTTCAGGTTTCGGCCGACGCCAACCTCGGTGCCGGCACCCAGATCTCGTTCACGACCGGCACGCTGGCGACCACCGGAACGTTCTCATCCACCCGCGCCGTCTCCTTGAACGGCGCCGCCACCTTCGCCCCGGCCACCGGCACGACGCTAACCCTCACCGGCGTGATCTCCGGGAGCGGCTCGCTGACTCAGGCGGGGACGGGAACGCTGATCCTGTCTGGGACGAGCACCTACACGGGTGGGACCACGGTCTCGGCGGGGACGCTTGAGGTGTCGGCCGATACGAACCTCGGCGGCACGGGCGCTCTCACGCTGTCCGGCGGCACGCTGGCGACAACGGTGGACATGACGTCGGCGCGGTCGATCGTGCTGAGTTCGGCCGGCACATTCACGCCCGCGCTCGGGACCACGCTGACGCTGTCGGGCGTGGTTTCGGGCAGCGGCGGCAGCCTGACCAAGGCGGGGGCCGGCACGCTGGTCCTGTCCGGCACCAACACCTATAGCGGCGGCACGACGCTCTCGGCCGGCACGCTGCAGATCGCCAGCCTCGCCAATCTCGGCTCCGGTGCCCTCACCCTTGACGGCGGCACGCTGGCCAATTCGCAGTCGGTGACCTATTCGGCCGGGGTGACGCTCGCCGCGAACAGCGCGGTGGCCCCCTTCTCCGGCCATGTGCTGACCCTTTCCGGCGTGGTCTCCGGCGCAGGCAGCCTGAACATGGCGGGTCCGGGGACGCTGGTCCTCGTCGGCACCAACACCTATTCCGGCGGCACGATCCTCTCGGGCGGCCTCCTGCAGATTTCGGATGATGCCAATCTGGGCGGCAGCACCGGCGGCCTGACCCTCGACGGCGGCGCGCTCGCCGTCATCGCGGACGTCACCTCCGCCCGCACGGTCTCGGTGACCGGCAGCAGCGCCATCAATGTCGACCCGAACCGGACGCTGACCCTCACCGGGGACATTTCCGGCAGCGGCGACTATGCCAAGATCGGCGACGGCACGCTGATCCTCGCGGGCGAGGACAGCCACAGCGGCGGCACCAGCATCTCGGGCGGCACGCTGCAGGTGGGCAATGGCGGCACATCCGGCAGCCTCGCCGGAAACGTGAGCGTGGACACGGCGCTGGTCTTCAACCGCTCCGACACCCTCACCGTCTCGGGCGACATTTCCGGCCAGGGCACCGTCACCCAGGCCGGCACCGGCACGCTGACGCTGACCGGCACCAACAGCTATGGCGGCGTGACCACCATTTCGGCCGGCACGCTGCAGATCGGCAGCGGCGGGACCGCCGGGGCGATCACCGGCGATGTGGCCAATAGCGGCGCCCTCGTCTTCAACCGCTCCGATGACGTGACCTTCGACGGCACCATCTCCGGAACGGGCTCGGTGACTCAGGCCGGCACCGGCATCCTGACGCTGACAGCCGACAACACCTATGCGGGCGGCACGGTCATTTCCGCCGGCACACTGCAGGTCGCCTCGGACGCCAAGCTCGGCGATGCATCGGGCGGCCTGACATTTTCCGGCGACGGCACCCTGGCCGCCTCCGAGAGCTTCTCCTCGGACCGCGCCATCACCCTCACCGGCACCGGCGCCTTCGCGCCCGCCGGCATCGCGGCGCTGACCCTCAACGGCATCATCTCCGGAGCGGGGGCGCTGACCCTCTCCGGCGATGGCACGCTGATCCTGACAGCCACCAATACCTATACGGGCGGCACCCTCCTCACTGCCGGCACCCTGCAGACCGCCACGGACGGTGCGCTGGGCGGTCCCCTCGGCGGCCTGCCGGGCGGCGCCCTGGGGAGCCTCATCCTCAACGGCGGCACGCTCCAGACAACGGCCGACATCACCTCGGAACGCGCGGTCATCCTGACCGGTACCGGCACCTTCGTCCCGGACAGCGGCACCACCCTGACCCTGTCCGGCGTCGTCTCCGGCAGCGGCGCGCTGCTGCAGGCGGGCGCGGGCACGCTGGTGCTCGCCGATGCCAACACCTATTCGGGCGGCACCAGCGTCCAGGCCGGCACCTTGCAGATCCAGGCGGATGGTGCGCTGGGTGACGCGTCCCAGTCGCTCTCCCTGTCGGGCGGCGGGCTCGCAACCACGGCGTCGTTCACCTCCAGCCGCGCCATCAACATTGGCGCCGGCGGGGGCACCATCGCGCCCTCCAGCGGCACCACCCTGACCCTTAGCGGCGTGGTGTCGGGCAATCTGGGCGCATTAACCAAGA
>NCCY01000318.1 GCA_002279855.1 Rhizobiales bacterium 12-68-15 | reverse complement strand
GGTGTTCGAAGATCCGACCGTCGGCCTTGTCCAGGCGCCGCAGGATCATCGCGACGCCCACCTGTCCCCCATGCATGAAGCGATGAATGCCGAATATGCCGGCTTTTTCGACATCGGTATGGTGCAGCGCAACGAAGACGACGCCATCGTGGTCCACGGCACCATGTGCCTGATCCGCCGCGCAGCGATGATGGAGGCCGGCGGCTGGTCGTCCGACACCATCTGCGAGGATACCGACCTCGGCCTGTCCATCGCCGAGAACGGCTGGAAGACCCATTACACCCGCCGTCGCTATGGCTGGGGCCTGCTGCCCGATACGTTCGAGGCGTTCAAGAAGCAGCGTCACCGCTGGGCCTATGGTGGCTTCCAGATCATCAAGAAGCACGGCCACCGCTTCCTGCCGGGCGCCTCCCGCCTGACCACGACGCAGCGCCGCCACTTCCTGCTGGGCTGGGCCACATGGCTCGGTGCGGAGGCCATCGGCGCACTCGCCGCCATCCTCTCGCTCGCCTTCGTGCCGTTCGTCCTGGCGCTGGGAATCGCGGTGCCGGCTTATGTGCTGACGCTCCCCATCGTGCTGACCTTCGTCATGTACATCCTGAACTTCACGGCCCTCTACCGCACCCGCGTGGCAACCACGCCCATGCGGATGGTGGGCGCCGCGATTGCCGCCATGGCGGTACAGTTCACGGTGGCCAAGGCGGTCTATGACGGGTTCCGGTACAAGGATCTCGCCTTTGCCCGCACTGCCAAGGGCAACACCTGGCTTGCGGGGGCGGCGCGCTCCTTCCCGGCTCTCCCCGAGGCCATCGTGGGCAGCCTGCTCATGGCCAGCGCCATTTTCCTCCACATGACCAACTGGCATGTGGTGCGGGAAGTGAACCTCTATGCTCTCGCCCTCGCGGTGCAGAGCCTGCCGTTCCTGGCCGCCACCGTGATCGCCCTGGCAGAAGGCTCTCCGGTCAATGACTTCGCCGCCTGGAAGGCGCTGCGCGGCCGGGCTCTGGCCCCGTTCCGCAAGCTGCGCCCCACCCCGCCGCGCGCGGTCATCGACTGACCCACACAGCGCCAATCCAAGGCCCGGCCCTGCGCCGGGCCTTTTTTATTTTAACGCCCGAATGGCGCGATTCCGCACTTTCCTGCCAAGGTGGCGCGAACTCGCGCATGGGCACGCTTGCGGCAAAATTAGGGAGGGGCTAGGACTGCCACCGAACCCTTCGCATTTGCGATAGCGGTATCCGTCAGCCGTATGAAGGATGGGAGATCTTATGGACGCCACTCCGAAACCCGCATCCGCAAAGCTCACAATCGGGGAAAAGAGCTGGGATCTTCCGGTCCGCTCCGGCTCCATCGGCCCCGACGTGATGGACATCTCGAAGCTCTACGGCCAGACGGGAATGTTCACCTACGATCCGGGCTTCACCTCGACCGCATCGTGTGAAAGCCAGATCACCTATATCGATGGTGACGAAGGCGTCCTGCTGTATCGGGGTTACCCCATCGAGCAGCTCGCCGAAGGCGGCGACTTCCTCGAAACCTGCTATCTGCTGCTTTATGGCGAGCTTCCGACCGCCGCGCAGAAGGCGGAGTTCGACACCTCCGTGACCCGTCACACGATGGTTCACGACCAGATGAACCGCTTCTTCACCGGCTTCCGCCGCGACGCGCACCCCATGTCGATCATGGTTGCCTGCGTCGGCGCGCTGTCGGCCTTCTATCACGACTCGACGGACATTTCCGATCCGCAGCAGCGCCTCATCGCGTCGATCCGTATGATCGCGAAGATGCCGACGCTGGCTGCCATGGCCTACAAGTATCACATCGGCCAGCCCTTCGTTTATCCGAAGAATGATCTGGACTACACGTCCAACTTCCTGCGCATGTGCTTCGCAGTTCCCTGCGAGGACTATGTGGTGTCCCCCACCCTGTCGCGGGCGCTGGACAAGATCTTCATCCTGCACGCGGACCACGAGCAGAACGCCTCGACCTCGACCGTGCGTCTCGCCGGTTCGTCGGGTGCCAATCCGTTCGCCTGCATCGCCGCCGGCGTGGCCTGCCTCTGGGGCCCGGCCCATGGCGGGGCGAACGAAGCCGCGCTGAAGATGCTCACCGAAATCGGCACGCCCGACCGCATTCCGGAATTCGTGAACCGCGCCAAGGACAAGAACGATCCGTTCCGCCTGATGGGCTTCGGTCACCGGGTCTACAAGAATTACGACCCGCGCGCCAAAATCATGCAGCAGACCTGCCACGAAGTGCTCAGCGAACTGGGCATCAAGGACGATCCGCTGCTGGACGTGGCGGTGGAGCTGGAGCGCGTGGCGCTGCACGATGAGTATTTCATCGAGAAGAAGCTCTATCCGAACATCGACTTCTATTCGGGCATCACCCTCAAGGCGATGGGCTTCCCCACGGCCATGTTCACGGTGCTGTTCGCCCTGGCCCGCACCGTCGGCTGGATCGGCCAGTGGAAGGAAATGATCGAGGATCCGGGCCAGCGCATCGGCCGCCCGCGCCAGCTTTATACCGGCGCCGCGCAGCGCGACTACGTGTCGATCGCCCAGCGCAAGTGACCGGAGGCGCACAGCGCCTCCCCTGCCCCGCCGCCCTCTGCCGGGCGGTCCATCATCAACCCCGGCCCTGCGCCGGGGTTTTTTTGTTGCGCCTAACGGGCCGCACACGGAGGCCGGGCAAATAAAAACCCCGCCGGGACGACCCGGCGGGGCAATGAAAGCTGCAAGGGCCGAAGCCCACCCCGGCTGGGCCGGGAGACGCCTCAGTTGCGGGTCTTGTCCACCAGCGCCTTGGCCTTGATCCAGGGCATCATACCGCGCAGCTTCTCGCCGACCTCTTCGATCTGATGGGCGTTGGCCTTGGCGCGGGTTGCCTTGAACGAGGTCTGGCTGACCTTGTTCTCCAGCATCCAGTCGCGGGTGAACTTGCCACCCTGGATGTCGGCGAGAACGCGCTTCATCTCGGCCTTGGTCTCGGCGGTGATGATGCGCGGGCCGGTGACATACTCGCCATACTCCGCGGTGTTGGAGATGGAGTAGTTCATGTTGGCGATGCCGCCCTCATAGATGAGGTCGACGATGAGCTTTACCTCGTGGAGGCACTCGAAATAGGCCATCTCGGGGGCATAGCCCGCCTCGACCAGCGTCTCGAAGCCGGCGCGGCCGCCGATGGCGCTGGCATAGGACAGGCCGAGGTCATGGGCATTGCCGGAGGGATCCTGCGCAATGGCGATGAGCGTCGGCACGCCGCCGCCACGCTGATACTCGGAGCGCACCGTGTGGCCGGGGCCCTTGGGGGCGATCATCAGCACGTCCAGATCGGCGCGGGGCTCGATCAGGTTGAAGTGCACATTGAGGCCGTGGGCGAAGAGCAGCGCGGCGCCGTTCTTCATGTTGTCGTGCAGGCTCTCGCGATAGATGTCGCCCTGCAGCTCGTCGGGGGTCAGCATCATCACCACGTCGGCCCACTTGGCGGCCTCGGCGGGGGTCATGACCTTGAAGCCCTCGGCCTCGGCCTTCTTGGCAGTGGCGGAACCGGGACGCAGCGCGATCACGACATCCTTCACGCCGCTGTCGCGCATGTTGAGCGCATGGGCATGGCCCTGGCTGCCGTAGCCGACGACGGCGACCTTCTTCCCCTTGATGAGGTTGAGATCGGCATCGCGATCATAATAAACGCGCATCATTCTCTCCTGTTGGGCGTCTCTTTTGAACTTGGGATCAGGTGTGGCCGGAATCCGCCCGCGTGATCGCAGGGGTGCCATTACATCGCTTCGGGGCCGCGGGAAATGGCAACGATGCCGGTTCGTGACACTTCGACGAGGCCGAGGGGCGTCATGAGCACCGCAAACTGGTCGATCTTGTCCGACTTGCCGGTAATTTCGAACACGAAGCTCTCGGTGGTGGCATCGATGACGCGGGCGCGGAAGGCCTCCGCCAGCCGCAGCGCCTCGCCCCGTGCCTCGCCGGTGCCCCGCACCTTCACCATGGCCAGTTCCCGCTCCACGGAGGATGCTTCCACCGTGAGGTCGATCACGCGGTGGATCGGCACCAGCCGTTCAAGCTGGTTGCGGATCTGCTCGATCACCATGGGCGTGCCGGTGGTCACGATGGTGATGCGCGAGAGGTGCTTTTCCTGGCTCACCTCGGAGACGGTGAGGCTGTCGATATTGTAGCCGCGGCCGGAGAACAGGCCGATCACGCGGGCAAGCACGCCAGGCTCGTTGTCCACCAGGACCGAGAGGGTATGGCGCTCGATGGCTTCGGATGTGTGGGACATGGACCTGTCTCTGGGATGGACCCGTCGCGGGAAGGTCGGGGATACGGTGATGGGGCGGATGCAGGCGGGGGAGCCCCGCCTGCTGGACTGTCAGGCTGCGCGAGGCCATGTCGCCGAGGATCATCTCGTTATGGGCGCGTCCCGAGGGAATCATCGGGAAGCAGTTTTCCTGCTGGTCCACGATGCAGTCGAAGATCACCGGGCGCTTCACATTGATCATCTCGGCGATGGCCGCATCCAGGTCGCCCGGCTTTTCACAGCGCATGCCGACTGCGCCATAGGCTTCCGCCAGCTTCACGAAGTCCGGCAGCGCCTCCGAATAGGACTGGGAATAGCGCCCGCCATGCAGCAGTTCCTGCCACTGCCGCACCATTCCCATATAGCGGTTGTTCAGGATGAAGATCTTCACCGGCAGGTTGAACTGGATGGTGGTGGACATCTCCTGGATGTTCATCAGGATGGAGGCCTCTCCCGCAATGTCCACGCACAGCGCGTCGGGGTGGGCGATCTGCGCGCCGATGGCAGCCGGCAGGCCATAGCCCATGGTGCCGAGGCCGCCGGAGGTGAGCCACCGGTTCGGATCATCGAAGCGGAAAAACTGCGCCGCCCACATCTGGTGCTGGCCGACCTCGGTG
>NCCY01000317.1 GCA_002279855.1 Rhizobiales bacterium 12-68-15 | reverse complement strand
CTATCTCGGCAAGCCGTTCGAGCCACGCGAGCTTCTGCTGCGCGTGGGCTCCATCCTGAAACGCACGGCGCCCTCGCCGCAGAAGGCCATCGAGGAAGTCCGCTTCGGCGAGTTCACCTTCCACCTGGGCCGAGGCGAGCTGAACCGGAACGGCGAGCCGGTGCGCATCACCGAGCGCGAGCGCGACATGCTGCGGGCGCTCGCGGAAGCGCCCGGCGATACGGTGCCGCGCCTCGCGCTCGCCGGTAACGGCACCGCCAGCGAACGGGCCGTGGACGTGCAGGTGAACCGCCTGCGTCGCAAAATCGAGCGCGACCCCACCAATCCCGTCCATGTGCAGACCGTGCGCGGCATCGGCTACCGGCTGGTGGTGACGCCGTGAGCTTGTCCGGGGAGAAGGCGGGGGAGACCACGGAGCTGCCCTCCTTCTGGGCGCGCGTCCGGGACATCAACAATCGCTTCGGCGCATGGTTCAACCGGATTACGCCCAAGGGCCTTTATCCCCGCTCGCTGCTCATCATCGTCATCCCCATGGTGCTGCTGCAATCCGTGGTCGCGTTCGTGTTCATGGAGCGGCACTACAACATGGTCACCCGCCGCCTTTCGGCTGCGGTGAGCCGGGATATCGCAGCCGTGGTCGGGCTCTATGCGAACCTGCCTCAGGATCGGGACGGCGCCATCATCAACCGGATTGCACGACAGGACCTGCAACTGGCCATCGATGTGCTGCCCGCCGGTCCCCTGCCCGCCCAAGGGTCACGAGATACCGTCGGGCGCTCGGATCTCATCGAGGTGCGGGTGCAGATGAACGGCTCGGTTCTGCGCATCTTCGCGCCGCGCAGTTCCGCCTATGCGTCCAACACCCACATCTTCCTGCTCTGGATGGTCGGCACTTCGCTGGTTCTCCTCGCCGTCGCCATCCTCTTCCTGCGCAACCAGATCCGCCCCATTGAAAATCTGGCCGATGCTGCCGAGGCCTTCGGCAAGGGGCGCGACGTGGAGAACTTCCGCCCCCGCGGCGCGCGCGAAGTGCGGCGGGCAGCGGTCGCCTTCCTGGAGATGAAGCGGCGGATCGAACGGCAGATCGAACAGCGCACTACCATGCTGGCAGGTGTCTCGCATGACATGCGGACCATCCTCACCCGCTTCCGCCTCGAACTCGCATTCCTTCCCGAGGGGCCGGAAGTGGAAGCGCTGCGCAAGGATGTGGACGAACTCCAGGGCATGCTGGAAGCCTATCTTGCCTTCGCGCGCGGCGACCCCGGCGAACAGGCCGCGCTTGCCGACATGTCGCAGGTAATCGAGGATCTTCGCGCCAATGCCGAGCGCTCCGGCGCGCGGGCACGCTCCAGCTTCATGGGGCCCCCGCTGGTGCAGGTGAAGGCGGATTCCCTGCGCCGCTGCCTCGGCAACCTCGTTGCCAATGCCGTGCGGTATGCGCGAACGCTGGAAATCTCCGGAACGCGCGATGCCCGCTGGCTCATCGTGACCGTGGACGATGACGGCCCCGGAATCCCCGCCGAGATGCGCGAGGAGGTGTTCCGCCCCTTCCTGCGGCTGGACGACGCCCGCAATCAGGATGCCGGCGGCAGCGGGCTCGGCCTGTCCATCGCCCGCGACATCGCCCGCGCCAGCGGCGGCGAGATCATCCTTGGAGACAGCCCGCTGGGCGGCCTGCGAGCGACGGTGCGCCTGCCGGTGTGACGGAAGCGGGTCCCATCAGGGATGGCGGGTCATTTCGGTGTGCAGGTGACCTGCACCGTATAGGCCCGCCCCTCTTTTGCGATCATCACGGCCGATAGCGGCTCTCCCGTATCCGTCTCCTGCGGATCGATGGAATTCGCCCGCAGGAAGTTCACGGCCAGACCGGACTTGATGCCGAAATTCACATTTTGCGTGCGGGAATGCGCCGCCGGACTGGATGGCGGCCACCTCGCTCAGCTTGGCCTGCGTGACCCCCACAACCAGCCCCGACGCATCGGTGATCGGCCCGCCCGAATTTCCCGCCTGGATCGGTGCGGTCAGCTGGAGCGATCGGGAATCGTTCGCGGGGCCGGCCAGCGAACTGACGATGCCGCTGGTGAAATTCAGCCCGTTATCCAGTTGCCCGGCCAGCGGAAAGCCCATCACGTAAATGGTCTCCCCCAACTGGAGCGGGCTGCGCCGGAACCGCACCGGATCTGTGGCGGCCGGCGTCGTGACCTTGAGCAAGGCGAGATCATTGGTCTTGTCGGTGGCGACGATGCGCGCCTTGCCATAGCCGGCAATGGTCGCGTCGGTGCATCCATCGACCACATGGGCGTTGGTGAGCGCGACACCGTCCTTGTTCACGAAGAAACCGCTCCCCGTGGAAACACCGCCGCCCCGGCCCTCGCCCCTGTCTTGGCCCCGGCTCGGGCGCGCGGGATCCTTGTTGCTCACCACGGTGTTCTGATGGCGGTTGGCGCATTCCAGCAAGGCGGCAAGCATTGCTGATGTGCCATCCAGATCAAACGAGGCGACCTTGTCGCGCACCTGCACGCGCAGCAAGCGCCCGCGCCGGAACTGGTCGAAGAGCGCCGCCTCATCCGGGAGGGGAACGAGGATGAAGTCCTTTTCCGGCACTTCTCCGCTGATCCGCCGGCTCCCGCCCCGATCAATCTGGAAGGACACGTCCACATTCTGGCCGGCACGCAGCTTCACGGGCACATCGAACAGCGCCATGCTCCAGGAAAAGTCCTCGCCGATCTGGAACCCCAGCACCATGCCGCTGCGATATTCGGCGACCGCGACGCAGTTGCTGAAGGCCCCTGTGTCATCGTCCGAATAGGCTTCGATATCCCAGCCGCGCACCTCGAACGACTCGATCTTCGCTGCTCCCGCGCCGCCTGTGCACGCAAGCCAGAAGCCAACAACCCACAGCGCCAGCACACGCCCGACGACCATCACCGTCCTCGCCCCTGTTCTCCCTTACGCTACAGCAGGCGACCCTCCCGGGAAAGGCGGCGGGGGCAGCCGCTTGATGCACGAACCGCCGTGCTCCCCCAACTGTCATCGTCTGGAGGCGGAAACAAAAAGGGCCGCCCGAAGGCGGCCCTTGATGATGTTGGTGCATCCGGCCGCAGCCGTCAGCCTCACTCCGCAGCGTCGGCGGAGCCGGCGGGAATGGACCCGCTCTCGCCGTCGCGGGTGGCGACGATGAGGTCGTCACGCGAATTGGCGACAGCCCGCAGCTTGTTCATCTGCGCACCGGTACCCGCCGGAATGAGGCGGCCGACGATGACGTTCTCCTTCAGGCCATCCAGCGGATCGATCTTTCCGTTGACCGCCGCCTCGGTGAGGACGCGGGTGGTCTCCTGGAACGACGCCGCCGAGAAGAAGGAGCGGGTCTGGAGGCTCGCCTTCGTGATGCCGAGGAGCACGGGATGGCCGGTGGCGGGCTTCTTGCCCTCTTCCACAGCCTTCTCGTTGGCCTCTGCAAACTCGATGCGGTCCACCTGCTCCCCGTCAAGGAAGTCGGTCTCGCCAGCGTCGTCAATCTCCAGCTTCTGGAGCATGTTCCGGACGATGACTTCGATGTGCTTGTCGTTGATGTTCACGCCCTGGAGACGATAGACCTCCTGGATTTCATTGACGAGGAAGGCCGCAAGCTCTTCCACGCCCTTGATCGCCAGAATGTCGTGCGGCGCCGGGTTGCCGTCCACGAGGAAGTCGCCCTTCTCCACGACGTCGCCGTCCTGGAGATGGATGTGCTTGCCCTTGGGGATCAGATACTCGACCGTATCGCCACCATCCGACGGCTCAATCGTGAGCCGGCGCTTGTTCTTGTAGTCACGGCCGAAGCGGATCGTCCCGGAGATTTCCGCGATGATCGCCGCGTCCTTGGGACGACGGGCCTCGAACAGCTCGGCGACGCGCGGCAAACCACCCGTGATGTCGCGGGTCTTGGCGCTTTCGAGCGGCATCCACCGGCAGGCTGTAGCGGGCGTCGCCGCCGCGCTGAAGCTTGGCGATCTTGCCGTCCTGGCCCTTGATGAAGATGGACGGACGCAGATCCGCACCGCGCACCGCGCGGGAATCCGTTACGACGCGCTTGGCGATGCCGGTGGCCTCGTCGATCGCCTCGTTCATGGACTGGCCTTCGACCAGATCCTCGAAACCGATCGTCCCGTTCACCTCGGTCAGGATCGGGCGGGTGTAGGGGTCCCATTCCGCAATGCGCTGGCCGCGCTTCACGGTATCGCCCTCGTCCACCTTCAGGCGCGAACCGTACTGCACACGATGCACGGCGCGCTCGGTGCCGTCCTGGTCCACCACCACGACCGCGAGATTGCGGACCATGACGATGAGATCACCTTCCGTGTTCCGCGCCACATTGCGGTTGCGGATACGGATGACGCCGTCGAAGTTGCTTTCCACGAAGGAGCTGTCCGCGAGCTGCGCGGCGCCGCCAATGTGGAAGGTACGCATGGTGAGCTGGGTTCCCGGCTCGCCGATGGACTGCGCCGCGATGACGCCGACCGCTTCGCCCATGTTGACAGGCGTGCCGCGGGCGAGGTCGCGCCCGTAGCAGGTGCCGCACACGCCGTTGCGGGTTTCGCAGGTCAGCACGGAGCGGATCTTGATCTCCTGAATGCCGCCCTTGTTGATGCGATCGATGTGCCACTCTTCGATCATCGTGCCCTTCGGCACGATGACGTTGCCGGTGGACGACTCGACCACATCTTCCACGGCCGTGCGGCCGAGAACACGCGAGGCGAGCGAGGCCACCACCTGGCCGGCATCGAGGATGGCGCGCATGTGGATGCCATTCTGCGAGCCGCAATCGCGCTCGGTGATGATGGAATCCTGCGCCACGTCCACGAGACGGCGGGTGAGGTAACCCGAGTTCGCGGTCTTCAGGGCGGTATCGGCCAGTCCCTTACGGGCACCGTTGATCTGCAGTTCGCGCCCGGTTTCCGGATCCCGCTTGACGGAGGAAATCTCCTTCATCATCTCGTCGGCGATGCGGTCGGTGCACTTGCCCCACGCATCGACCACCTTGTTGTACTTCTCGCCCTGCGTGATCAGGCCGTCATTGTACTGCTGCTCGTACTCCTTGGTGAGAGACCGGGTCTCCTCCACCAGTTCCCACTTCTTCTTCGGCACGACCATGTCGTCCTTGCCGAACGAAATGCCCGCCTTGAAGGCGTTGTGGAAGCCGAGCGACATGATGCGGTCGCAGAAGATCACGCTCTCCTTCTGACCGCAGTGACGGTACACCGCGTCGATCATGTTGGAGATTTCCTTCTTCGTCATCAGCTTGTTGACGACGTCGAAGGGCACCTTGTGATGCTTCGGAATAAGCTCACCGATCTTCATGCGACCGGGAGTGGTCTCGTAGATCTTGGAGTACTTGTTGCCGTCCGCATCGACCGAGATGAAGCGGCCGCGGATCTTGGTGTGCAGCGAGATCGCCTTGGCGGCGAGCGCGTGATCGATCTCGCCCATGTCGGCGAACATCATGCCCTCACCGACCTCCTTCTCACGCATCAGCGAGAGATAATAGAGACCGAGGACGATATCCTGCGAGGGCACGATGATGGGCGCGCCGTTGGCAGGGTGCAGGATGTTGTTGGTGGACATCATCAGCACGCGCGCCTCAAGCTGGGCTTCCAGCGAGAGGGGAACGTGAACGGCCATCTGGTCGCCGTCGAAGTCCGCGTTGAAGGCCGAGCACACCAGCGGGTGAAGCTGGATCGCCTTGCCTTCGATCAGAACCGGCTCGAACGCCTGGATGCCGAGGCGGTGAAGCGTCGGGGCGCGGTTCAGCATCACCGGATGTTCGCGGATCACCTCGTCGAGGATATCCCAAACTTCCGGACGCTCCTTCTCCACCAGCTTCTTCGCCTGCTTGACGGTCGCCGAATGGCCCTTGGCGTCGAGGCGGGCATAGATGAACGGCTTGAACAGCTCGAGAGCCATCTTCTTGGGCAGGCCGCACTGGTGCAGCTTGAGTTCCGGACCCACGACGATGACCGAGCGACCGGAATAGTCGACGCGCTTGCCGAGCAGGTTCTGACGGAACCGGCCCTGCTTGCCCTTCAGCATGTCCGCGAGCGACTTCAGCGGGCGCTTGTTGGCACCCGTGATGACGCGGCCGCGACGGCCGTTGTCGAACAGCGCATCAACCGACTCCTGAAGCATGCGCTTCTCGTTCCGGATGATGATGTCCGGCGCGCGCAGCTCGATGAGGCGCTTCAGGCGGTTGTTGCGGTTGATGACGCGGCGGTAGAGGTCGTTGAGATCGGAGGTCGCAAAGCGGCCGCCGTCCAGCGGAACCAGCGGACGCAGGTCCGGCGGGATGACCGGGACATGCGTCAGGATCATCCATTCCGGCTTGTTGCCGGAGAGCTGGAAGGCTTCAACGATCTTGAGGCGCTTGGCGAGCTTCTTCGGCTTCAGCTCGGTGGTGGCCTCGGAAATCTCGACCCGCAGATCGGCCGCGATCTTGTCCAGATCCATGCCACGCAGCAGTTCGCGGATCGCCTCGGCGCCGATCATGGCGGTGAAGCTGTCATCGCCATACTCGTCCTGCGCCCGCAGATAGTCGTCCTCGGAGAGGAGCTGACGGTACTTCAGCGGGGTCAGGCCGGGCTCGATGACGACGAAATATTCGAAATAGAGAATCCGCTCCAGATCCTTGAGGGTCATGTCGAGCAGCAGGCCAATGCGGCTCGGCAGGGACTTCAGGAACCAGATGTGGGCGACAGGTGCCGCCAGTTCGATGTGACCCATCCGCTCGCGGCGCACGCGCGAGAGGGTGACCTCCACGCCGCACTTCTCGCAGATGATGCCCTTGTACTTCATGCGCTTGTACTTGCCGCACAAGCACTCGTAGTCCTTGATCGGGCCGAAGATGCGGGCGCAGAACAGCCCGTCCCGCTCCGGCTTGAAGGTGCGGTAGTTGATGGTTTCTGGCTTCTTGATCTCGCCATAGGACCAGGAGGCGATCTTCTCGGGGCTCGCGATCGAGATCTTGATCTGATCAAAGGTCGGAGCCGGGGTCGCCGGATTGAAGAGATTCATCACCTCTTGATTCATCGCCGTCTCCTTCGGCTCGGCGGACCACCCTCATGCCGTCTGAGGGGTCTCGCCGGGAAAATTCGCGCTACGCTCGGCGTGTCGGCGGCGGAGGCTTGCGCCTCCGCCGTTTGAACCGCGGCTCACTCGGCCGCGGGCAGATTCTCTCGGGTGCCGGAATTCACGCTCCGGCCGGTCTTGGAATTCTGAAGCTCGACATTGAGGCCGAGCGACCGCATTTCCTTCACCAGCACGTTGAAGCTTTCCGGAATGCCGCTCTCGAACGTGTCTTCGCCGCGCACGATGGATTCGTACACCTTGGTGCGGCCCGCCACGTCGTCCGACTTGACCGTGAGCATCTCCTGCAGCGTGTAGGCCGCGCCATAGGCTTCCAGCGCCCACACTTCCATCTCGCCGAAGCGCTGCCCGCCGAACTGCGCCTTTCCGCCCAGCGGCTGCTGGGTGACCAGCGAGTAAGGCCCGATGGAGCGCGCGTGGATCTTGTCGTCCACGAGATGGTGCAGCTTCAGCATGTAGATGTAGCCGACGGTGACCTTACGGTCGAACGGCTCGCCGGTCCGCCCGTCAAACAGAGTGGACTGGCCGGAAGCGTCAAGCCCCGCCTTCTCAAGCTGAAGCTCGATGTCCGCCTCATGCGCGCCGTCGAACACCGGGGTCGCCATGGGCACACCCTTGCGGAGGTTCTCCGACAGTTCGACCAGTTCGCCCACCTTCAGGGGAGCAATCTCGTCCTTGTCGTAGATGGTCTCCAGGGTGCCACGCAGGGCAGCCTCGTTGTGCTGGGCGTAATAGGCGTCCACCGCCGCCGCCACCTGGCGGCCAAGGCCTGCGCAGGCCCAGCCGAGATGCGTCTCGAGGATCTGCCCGACATTCATGCGGCTCGGCACGCCGAGCGGGTTGAGCACGATGTCGACGTTGGTGCCGTCCTCAAGGAAGGGCATGTCCTCCACCGGAACGATGCGCGAGACCACGCCCTTGTTACCGTGGCGGCCCGCCATCTTGTCGCCGGGCTGAATCTTACGCTTCACCGCGACGAAGACCTTGACCATCTTCATCACGCCCGGAGGAAGCTCGTCGCCGCGCTGCAACTTCTCGACCTTGTCGAGGAAGCGCTGTTCCAGCCGCTTCTTCGATTCGTCGTACTGGGCGCGGATCGCCTCGAGTTCGCTCATCAGGGCGTCGTCGGCCACGGCGAACAGCCACCACTGCGAGCGAGGCGTATCGCTCAG
>NCCY01000316.1 GCA_002279855.1 Rhizobiales bacterium 12-68-15 | reverse complement strand
ATGGTGATGGCGGCAATGGTGTCGATGAAGCAGCCGACGAACAGGATCAGCAGGTTCGCCAGCAGCAGGAACACCCACTTGTTGCTGGTGAGGGCGAGGATGCCGTCGGTCAGCGCCTGCGCCGCCTGGCTGGCGGTGAGCAGCCACGCGAAGATGGACGCGGCCGTGACGATGAACAGAACCGAGGCCGTGGTCTCGATGGTGTCGAAGGTCGCCTTGGCGAGGGATCGCAGCGTCATGGAGCGATAGCGCACAAGGCCGAGGAACAGCGACCAGATCACCGCCGCGACCGCCGCCTCCGTGGGGGTGAACCAGCCCAGCGTCATGCCGCCGATGAGGATGACCGGCGTCATCAGCGCCATGACGGCGGAAAAGTCGAAATACCAGTCCGCCGCCAGCAGCACGGCGAGCGCGATCATCACCGCCATGTTCACCGAGAGCCCGGCGGCCACCAGCAGATAGACGCCGAGCGGGAAGACCGCGACCACCGCCAGCTCCATGCCCGCCGCGCCGAGCTGGCGCCACGAGAAGGCGGCATCACCACCCCAGCCGTTGCGGCGGGCGAACCACGCCACCGTGCCCATCATCAGCAGCGTCATGAAGGCGCCGGGAATGAGCCCGCCGAGGAACAGCGCGCCGATGGAGACATTGGCCAGCATGCCGTAGATGACGAACGGCAGCGACGGCGGGATGATGGGGCCGAGGGTCGCCGAGGCGGCGGTCACACCCACCGCGAACTCGGTGGAATAGCCATGATCCTTCATGGCCTTGATCTCGATGGTGCCGAGCCCGGCCGCATCCGCGATGGCGGTGCCGGACATGCCCGAGAAGATCACCGAGCCGACGATGTTGACCTGCGCGAGGCCGCCGCGCATCCAGCCCACCAGCGCCACCGCGAAGGAATAGATGCGCCCGGTGACGCCGGCGATGTTCATCAGGTTGCCGGCGAGGATGAAGAACGGCACGGCGAGCAGCGGGAAGCTTTCCACGCCCGCGATCATCCGCTGGGCGATCACCACGTCCGGCGCCGTGCCGCTGATGACGATATAGAGCAGCGAGGCGCCGGCCAGCGAGAGCGCGACGGGCACGCCGATGATCATGAGGCCGAGGAAGGAGCCGATCAGGATCCACATGTCACGCCTCCGCCGCGTCGAAGGCTTCGGGACGCTCAAGCATGGAATAGCCGCGGCGGATATTGCCCACCGTGACCTGCACCGAGCGCAGCAGCATGAGCACGAAGGCGGCGAAGACGGTCCAGTAGACCAGCCCCTTGGAGGCGTCGATCATCACCATGGGCTCCTCGCCCACCAGGCTGGAATAGCGCCACATGAGCCAGCTGCCATAGGCGAAGAACAGGGTGCGCAGCAGGTCCACCAGCAGCGACAGGACGCGCCCGGCGGGGGCGGGCAGGAAGCGGTAGATCAGATCCACCTGGATGTGACGCGACAGCCGCACGCACATGGAGGCGCCGAGGAACACCACCACGACCAGGGTGTAGCTCGCCACCTCCTCGGTCCAGGCGACGCTGTCATTCAGCACGTAGCGGGTGAAGAACTGGAGGAAGACCAGCCCCGCCATGCCCCAGAAGCAGGCGAGGGTCACCCAGTCCTCCACGCCATAGACGGAGAGGTCAACGGGGGCTTCCTGTTCGAAGGTCTGCGCGAGTTCGTCGGCGGTGACGGTGCTGTGAACCTCGCGTGCGGGCGCGTGCTCAGCCATGAGATATCTGTCTCTCGAAGGAAAAGGGCAGCGATCCGGCCCGCTCAGGGGCCGGCCGGTCATGCGGGCGCGGACGGGAGCGCGGCCACGGGCCTGCCGTCCCCGGAGCGCGGGCGAAGCCGGGCGTTGCCGCCGGCTTCGCCCGGTGCGTCACATGGCGGGCTTCAGCGCCTGGATGCGGTCCCAGTCGGCCTTGCGATAGCCGAGGCTCTCGAAGGTGATGTTCTTCATCACCGTGTCCTTGAAGTCGGTGGTATCGACCTCGACGATGGTGATGCCCTTCTGCCGGAACACGTCCAGCAGTTCCTTCTCGCGCGCCGCCACCTCGGCGGTCGCCTTGGCGCTCGCCTGCTGGGCGACCTCGGTGAAGATCTTGCGGTCCTCCGGCGAGAGCTTGGCCCAGAGCTGCTTGGACATGATCGTGTTGAGATGATCGACGATATGCCCGGTCAGGATGATGTTCTTCTGGACCTCGTAGAACTTCTTCGCCTCGATGGTGGTCAGCGGGTTTTCCTGCGCATCCACCGTGCCGTTCTGGAGCGCCAGATAGACTTCCGCGAAGGCGATGGGCGCGATGTTGGCGCCGCAGGCCTTGGGCATGGCGAGATAGGCCGGCGCGTCGGGCACGCGGATCTTCAGGCCCTTCATCTCCGCGCAGGTCTTGAACGGCTTGTTCGAAGTCGCCTGCCGCACGCCATAATAGGTCACGGAGAGGATCTGGTTGCCGGTCTTGTCCTCATAGCCCTTGGCGAGCTCCTTGAAGACATCGCTCTTGGCATAGGCCAGCAGATGGTCGGCATTGCGGAAGGTGTAGGGATAATAGGTCACGCCGATGGGCGGATAGGCCTTCGCCGCGAAGCTGGAGCCGGAGATGATCATGTCCACGGTGCCCAGCGTCAGGCCCTGGTTGATGTCGCTCTCCTTGCCGAGCTGGGAGGAGGGATAGACATCGATCTTGTAGCGGCCGTTGGTGCGCTTGTTGATTTCTTCCGCGGCCCAGACGGAGGAGGTGTGGAACGGCTCGGCGGGCTCATAGACATGCGCCCATTTGAGTGTGGTGGTCTGCGCCTGCGCCATGCCGCCGAGGGCAAGCGCCGTGCCGAACGCGAACGCAGCCGCGAGGCCGCGATGAATGGCCTTCATGAAATCCTCCCTGACAGTCCCCCGGCTTGTTCGTTTGGCGTGCCGGTTTAAATCGATTTGAACAGGAGGCGTCGCCCTCCTGTCAAGGACTGAAATGGTAGCATTCGGGAACAGGTCCGCAAGCGGCCAGCTCAGCAGCCGGCGGGCTCGCGGTCCAGGAGCCGGTTGACGTGGCCCATCTTGCGGCCGGGACGGGCTTCCGCCTTGCCGTAGAGATGCAGGTGGGCGGCCGGGTCGGCGAGATGGCGCTGCCAGGTGTCCACGTCGTCGCCGATCAGGTTGAGCATCTGGACCCGCCCGCGCCGGGCGGTATCGCCCAGCGGCCAGCCGGCAATGGCGCGCACATGCTGCTCGAACTGGCTGGTGATTGCCCCGTCCATGGTCCAGTGGCCGGAATTGTGCACGCGGGGGGCGATCTCGTTGACGATCAGCCGCTCGCTGAGCCCGCTCTCCGCCACGAACAGCTCCACCGCGAACACGCCGACATAGTCCAGCGCGCCGGCAATCTTGCAGGCGATGCCGCG
>NCCY01000315.1 GCA_002279855.1 Rhizobiales bacterium 12-68-15 | reverse complement strand
AGTCGCGCGGCGACCACGGCGGCGCTAGAATGGCGCCATGACAGACGATGCCTCCCAGAGCCGCACCTTCCTCCTCGCCGGGCGCACCCAGCCCGCCGCACGCCCCGCGCCCGGCCTGCATGTGGTGGCGACCCCCATCGGCCATCTCGGCGACATCAGCCTGCGTGCGCTCGAAACGCTGGCGGGCGCCGATGTGATCGCCTGCGAGGACACGCGCATGACGCGACGCCTCACGGACCGATACGGCATCGAGACCCAGCTGATCCCCTATCACGATCACAACGGCGCCAGCATGCGCCCGCGCATCCTCGCGCGCCTCGCCGCAGGCGGTGCGATCGCGCTGGTCTCGGATGCCGGGACGCCGCTGGTGTCGGACCCCGGCTTCAAGCTGGTGGTCGAGGCGGCGGAGGCCGGCCACCGCATCCACCCCATTCCCGGCCCCTCGGCGCTCCTCGCCGCGCTGGTGGCGGCGGGCCTGCCCACGGACCGCTTCCTGTTCGACGGCTTCCTGCCGCCCAAGGACGGCCAGCGCCGCAACCGCATCGCGGAGTTGAAAGCCATCCCGTCCACGCTGGTTCTCTACGAGAGCGGACCGCGCCTGCCGGAAAGCCTCGCGGACCTCGCGGAAGGGCTCGGCCCCCGCCCTGCGGCGGTCTGCCGCGAACTGACCAAGACGTTCGAGGAGGTCCGGCGGGCCGACCTTGCCACCCTCGCCGCCCATTATGCCGAGGCCGGCCCGCCGAAGGGCGAGATCGTCCTCGTCATCGGCCCCCCGCAAGAGGAGGCGGTCGAGGACATGGACGTGGATGCCGCCCTCGCCCGTGCCCTCTCCGATCACTCCCTGAAGGATGCGGTCGCCGCCGTGGCGGGGGTCACCGGCCGTCCGAAGCGGGAGGTCTATGCCCGCGCGCTGGCGCTGACCCGGAGCGGGGATGACTGAGGCCCGCCCGTCCTCGCCGGCCCGGCAGGCCGCCCATGCCCGCGGCCTTGCCGCCGAGGCCCGGGCGGCCGCGCTGCTGGAGGGGCTGGGCTTCGCCATTCTCGCCCGGCGGGTGCGCACCAAGGCCGGCGAGATCGATCTGATCGCCCGCATCGACGACCTGATCGTGTTCTGCGAAGTGAAGGTGCGGGCCGATCTCGACGCCGCCGCCTTCTCCATCCTGCCCCGGCAGCAGCGGCGCATCGCGGCGGCGGCGGAGGCCTGGCTCGCCGAACGGCCGGACCACGCCCGGCTGAATGCCCGCTTCGACGCCGTGCTGGTCACCACGGGCGGGCGGGTGCGCCACCTGCCCGGCGCGTTCGAGATGGCAGGATGACCCTGCGCGCACTGGCGGCGGGGCGGGGGCAGCTATAGATAAGGACCGAACCCCTTCACCCGGCGTTTCGCCCGGAGCTTCCCATGGCCCTTCAGGTCGCGGTCCAGATGGACCATATCTCGCGCATCAACATCGCCGGCGACAGCACCTTCGCCCTGCTTCTGGAGGCGCAGCGGCGGGGTCATGATCTCGTCCATTACGTGCCGGACCAGCTCGCCATGCGCGACGGCGAAGTGTTCGCCACCGTCGAGCCGCTGACCGTGAAGGACGAGGCGGGCGCCCATTTCACGCTGGGCGAGAAGCGCCGCGTGCGGCTGCGGGATCAGGACGTGGTCCTGCTCCGGCAGGATCCGCCCTTCGACATGGCCTATGTCACCTCCACCCACCTGCTGGAGCGCATCCACCCCCACACGCTGGTGGTGAACGACCCCGGCCATGTGCGCAACGCCCCGGAGAAGATCTTCGTCACCCTGTTCCCGGACCTGATGCCGCCGACCCTGATTTCCCGCGATCTCGAGGAAATCAAGGCGTTCCGTGCCGAGTATGGCGACGTGGTGATGAAGCCGCTCTACGGCAATGGCGGCGCCGCCGTGTTCCGCCTGACGGCCGATGACCTGAATTTCGGCTCGCTCTACGACCTGTTCTCGGTCACCTTCCGCGAGCCCTGGGTGATCCAGCGCTTCCTCCCCGAGGTGAAGGCCGGGGACAAGCGCATCATCCTGGTGGATGGCGAGGCCGCAGGGGCCGTGAACCGCGTGCCCAGCCCCGGCGACCTGCGCTCCAACATGGTGCGCGGCGGCGCGGCGCGGCCCACCGACCTGACCGACCGTGAGCAGGAAATCTGCGCCCGCATCGGCCCGGCTTTGCGCGAGCGCGGCCTGCTGTTCGTCGGCATCGACGTGATCCACGGCAATCTTACCGAGATCAATGTCACCTCGCCCACGGGTCTGCGCGCCATCAAGCGGCTCGGCGGGCCGGACATCGCGGCCCAGATCTGGGACCGGATCGAGGACAAGCGCGGCGTGTGAACCTTTCACCGCCCCAGCCGTTCCCCCTGTCATCACAGCCCGGAAAGCCCATGCCCCAGCCGCTCACCGTCTACATTCCCCACAAGCTCGGCAAGGACGAGGCCACGCGCCGCCTCCAGACCGGCCTCTCCTCCGCCCGCGCCAAGTTTGCCGACAAGCTTTCGGTGGCCGAGGAAACCTGGACCGGAAACCATCTCGACTTCCGCGTCGCGGTGATGGGGCAGGAGGCCATGGGCATGCTGGATGTGGCCGATGACGCGGTCCACCTCCAGGTGACGCTGCCCTGGTTCCTGCAGATGATGGCGGAAAAGGCGAAAGCCCTCATCGACCGACAGGGCCGCATCCTGCTGGAGAAGAAGTGACGCCTTGAGCGACACTTCGCCCGCACCGCCCCGTGCGGCGCGGGCCGTTACGCCCCATGACCGTCAGGCCGGTGCGAATGTCAGGCTGGCGGTGTCCAGCGTGAAGGTGCCGTCCGCCTCGATGCCGAAGTGGCGGCGCACCTCCTCTGCGGCAGAGTCCTGAAGCGACCGGATGGCGGGAATATGGGCGTCGGGCGTGCGGATGCGCGTCACCCAGGGCCCGAATTCCAGCCGCAGGCGCCGCCGCACCACCGTTTCGAGCCGCAAGCCGGCGCGCGCGGCGGCAGCGATCCATTCGGGAACGCTGTAGTCCCGGACATGGGAGGGATCGCGCAGCATTTCCAGCGTCTGGAGAAAGCTGTCCAGCAGCGGATTTTCCGCCGCCACCACATCCATGAACACCGCGCGCCCCTGCGGCACCAGCACCCGACGCGCCTCGCGCAGCCCTGCATCCAGATCGCGCCAGTGGTGGGCGCTGTAGCGGGAGACCACGCGGTCGAAACCGGCATCCGCGAATGGCAGCGCCTCGGCGACCCCTTCCACGGTGGAAATATTGCCAAGCCCGCGTCGCGTCGCCTCTGCCGTCACCGCCGCCAGCATGTCGGGGGAGAGGTCGCAGGCGACCACCTCCCGCACCCGTGGTGCCGCCGTGAAGCTCACATGCCCGCCGCCGCAGCCGAGATCCAGCAGCCGGGNNATCGACGCGCCGGCGGGGGCAGGGGACTGGGAGGCGGACATGATGGCGATCCTCGAATCGGGGGCGGCCATCATGCCGCCGCCGGTGCGACGGGCCAATGCAAACATAACTTGCGGGATGATATGTTCCCACTCTGTTCTTGCGGCAACACGGACCCTCGGTTACGCTGGCACAATCCTGGGCTGAGAGAGGCCGCCCCTTGCAAGGCGGCTGGGGGAGGCGCGCGTGATCCAGCGTGTGGCGACGGTCGCGTTCGAGGGTGTCGAGGCGCGCCCCGTGGACGTGCAGGTGCATGTGGCCCCCGGTCTGCCTGCCTTCACCATTGTCGGCCTGCCCGACAAGGCGGTGACGGAAGCCAAGGAGCGGGTGCGCGCGGCCCTGTTCGCCTCGGGCCTCGCGCTGCCCGCACGGCGGATCACGGTGAACCTCGCGCCCGCCGACCTTCCCAAGGAAGGCTCCCATTATGATCTGCCCATCGCACTCGGCCTCATGGCCGGCATCGGCGCCATCCCGTCCGACTGCCTCGCCGGCTTCACCGTGGTGGGAGAACTGGGGCTCGACGGCTCCATAGCGGCGGTGGCGGGGGTGCTGCCGGCGGCGATCGGCGCCAATGCCCGTGGCCATGGGCTGATCTGCCCTGCCGCCTGTGGCGCGGAAGCGGCGTGGGCGAGCCCGGAGATGGAAATCCTCGCGCCGCTGTCGCTGATCCAGTTCGCCAATCACGTCACCGGCAAGCAGGTGCTGGACCGCCCCGACCCGCGCATGCGCAGCGCCAGCACGGCCCTTCCCGACCTGCGCGACGTGAAGGGACAGGAGACCGCCAAGCGCGCGCTGGAAGTGGCCGCCGCCGGCGGCCACAATTTGCTGTTATTGTAACCAATTAATTTTCGAGGCTCTGATGGGATGGCGAGTCGACCAACATTATGAGGATGCTCGTAAATCGGACCATCAAGCATGGCTTCGTTCCCTGCCCTTGATGGAACGCATTCGGTGGCACAGCATTCAAGCCACTCGCTTGGCAATTTTGATACTGGTTGTAGGAGGGCTTATTTCAATCCTTTTAGCCTAACAACTAGGAAGGAGGCTTTAGTACACATAATTGCGAAACCTAACAGGAAGGAAAAGGCCGGTGAGTGTGCGAGGAAAGATGGAAAGCGGAAATGAATTCTCCTTCTTCAGAGATATGCAGAAGAAATTCGATAGAAGCGTTGAAATCGCTTGCCATGCATCTTCTCACTTACACGGACGGAATGGAGATTGGCAGGAATTATTATCGACCTGGGTATTTTACAAGATTTGTAGAATATCGCAGACAATAAGCACGATCTCACACCTTGACCCCCGTTTAAAAGAAACCGAAATCTTTATCGACTATAGTTCATGTGCTGCCCTTTGTAGGAATTTAGTCGATGCATGTATCATGTATTTCTATTTGTCGGAAAATATTGATTCGGACGAATGGGAATTAAGGAAAGCAATATTAGACCTAAATGACGCTACCTCTAGATATCGAATGTTTAAGGAATTTTCCGAAGAGCAAGTTGAAACATACAAAGGAAAGGTAGATAAAATTCGGGAGAAGATTAAATCCTGCCCGACCTTTG
>NCCY01000026.1:6460-21964 GCA_002279855.1 Rhizobiales bacterium 12-68-15 | reverse complement strand
TGGCTGATTCCGCGCCGCACGTTGGAGAGGGTGACGCCCCCCAGCAACTGGTGGTCGCCGGTGCGAAAGACGAGCAGCGGATAGGCGTCGTCTGTGATCATGTCGCGGGCATAGCGCCGAAGCCGGCGCTTGAAGGCCGGCCGTGTCAGGTCGTCAGCGGGCCAGAGCGGCTCCCACGGGGTGAGGAAGTCGCGGCTTGCCTCCCGCAGGTCGCGCCACGGCCCGAAATCCTGCATTTGCGGCACCCGGAGATAGACGCCGCCCCCGACGATGGATGGCAGCGGATCCGAGGACAGTAACGACTTCAAAAGCCACATGGCCCGCACTTCTGGCTTGTGCTTCCGACGCGGACGCGGCGACCCTGCGGATATCTCCACAGAGCCGGAATGCCGTTACGCGACCGACAGACGTTCCATCACCCGGGCTGCGGGTTCAAGCCCCTTCCCCGGCCCGATGGCGGACAAAGTCGGTCGCCCTCCCGCCAGCACCATACGGGCGGCGGCGCGCACCGACGTGACATCCACCGCTTCAACCTTCGCGACGATCTCCTCAACGGGAATGAGGCGATCAAAGCCGAGAATTTGCCGTGCGAGCTGATCGGCACGGGCGCCCGAGCTTTCCAGGGCCGCCAGCAGCCCGACCTTCATCTGCGCCTTGGCGCGGGCGACCTCGGTCTCGGTGATGGTTTCCGCAGCGCCGGTCAGTTCGTCGATGACAACGTCCGTCAACTCCCCCACATCGCCGCCGTCAGTGCCGGCATAGATGCCGAACAGGCCGGTATCCGCATAGGACCAGTGGAAGGCATAGATGGAGTAGCACAGCCCCCGTTCCTCCCGGACCTCCTGGAACAGGCGGGAGGACATGCCCCCGCCGAGGACGTTCGCGAGCAACTGCACGGCATGGTAGTCCGGACTGCGGAAGGAGCGGCCCTCCAGCCCCAGCACGATATGAACCTGTTCGAGATCGCGCGCCGTGAGGGTAAGGCCACCCTCGTAGCGGGCCGGAGCGGGTGCTTCCTTGGCGGCGCCGGCAATGCCGCCGAGCCTCGCCTGCGCATCCGCCACGAGGCGATCGTGATCCACCGCACCGGCCGCGGACACCACCATGCGCGGACCGCGATAGGTCCGGCCCAGATAGTCCCCCAGCCGCACGCTGTCGAAGCCGCGCACCGTATCCGGCGTGCCGAGGATGGAGCGCCCGACCGGCTGGCGGGGAAAGGCTGTCTCCTGGAACAGGTCGAACACGAGATCGTCCGGCGTGTCCATGACAGCGCCGATCTCCTGCACGATCACATTCTGCTCGCGCACCAGTTCATCGGGCGCAAAAGCCGGCTCTGTGAGGATATCGGAGAGGATGTCGAGGCCGAGGCCCACATCCTCGCCCAGAACCCGGACATTGTAGCAGGTCTGCTCCACCGAGGTTGCGGCGTTGATATCGCCGCCCACCTGCTCGATTTCCTCCGCGATGCGGCGGGCCGAGCGGCGGCGGGTGCCCTTGAAGGCCATATGCTCCAGCAGGTGCGAGATGCCGTGCTCGCTCTCGGCCTCGTCGCGCGCACCGGCGCCCACCCATATGCCGAGGGAGGCGGTGCCCAGATGGGACATCTCGTCGGTGACGACCGTGATTCCGTTGTCGAGGCGGGTCTCGCGCACGCTCACGCGGCAGCTCCAGTGGCGATGCGGGAATGGGTGGCGATGAAGCGCTCGATGGCGCCGATGTCGTTCGGCAGAACGGTCGTGCGCTCCTTGCGGGTCATCAGGTCGGCAAGATGCGCCGGCAGGGCCGGACGCTTGCCGGTCGCCGCTTCCACGGCATCGGGGAACTTGGCGGGATGGGCGGTGGAGAGCACCACCTGCGGCACGCGCGGGCTGTGCTCCACCTTGCCGGCGACGGCGAAGGCGACAGCGGTGTGCGGATCCAGAACATAGCCACTCTCGCGATACACGCGCGAAATGGTGGCGGTGGTTTCCGGCTCGTCCGCCCGGCCGGCGGAGAATTCGCCGACGATGGCAGCGAACGCGTCGCGGGGAATGGTGAAGCTTCCGGACTGGCTCAGGGACGCCATCATGTCACGGACCGCCTGCGCGTCACGATCCACCGATTCAAACAGCAGGCGCTCGAAATTGGAGGAGACCTGGATGTCCATGGACGGAGAGATGGTGGCGCTGACGCCCGTCACCTCGTAGCGCCCGCTCTCGATGGTGCGGGTGAGGATGTCGTTCACATTGGTGGCGATGGTCAGGTCGCGGATGGGAAGGCCCATCTTCTTGGCCACCCAGCCGGCGAAGATGTCGCCGAAATTGCCGGTGGGCACCACGAACGAGACTTCGCGCGCCGGGGCGCCGAGCGCGGAGGCCGCGTAGAAATAATACACCACCTGCGCCACGATCCGGGCCCAGTTGATGGAATTCACGCCCGCCAGCGCCATCCGGTCCCGGAAGACGTGGTTGTTGAACATGGCCTTCACATGGGCCTGGCAGTCGTCGAACGTGCCTTCCACCGCGATGGCATGGACATTCTGGCCGCCGACCGTGGTCATCTGCCGCCGCTGCACTTCGGACACGCGGTTGTGCGGATAGAGGATGAACACGTCCAGCGCGTCGGAATGACGGAACGCCTCGATAGCGGCGCTGCCCGTATCGCCGGAGGTCGCGCCCACAAGGGTCGCGCGCGCACTGCGCCGGGAGAGGACGTGATCCATCAGCCGCGCCAGAAGCTGCATGGCCACGTCCTTGAAGGCGAGCGTCGGGCCATGGAACAGTTCAAGCACGAAACGGTTCGGCGCGATCTGGACGGTCGGCACCGTCGCGCCGTGCCGGAAGCAGGCATAGGCATCGTCGATCATCACATCGAGCGCGGCCTTGGGAATGGCGTCGCCCACGAACGGCGAGATCACGGCGCGCGCCACATCCGCATAGGACCGACCGGCGAGGGAGGCGATATCGTGCTCGGAGAGCGTGGGCCACTCCTCGGGCACATAAAGGCCCCCGTCCCGGGCAAGACCCGCCAGAAGGGCATCTGCGAAGCTCAGGGGCGGCGCTTCACCGCGCGTGGAGATATACTGCAACGTCTCGCTCCGGGCTGGGCGTGCGAGGCCATTACGATAGACCTCTCGCCCCGAATTATAAACCGCTTGATTGCCATGGGGCTCATACCCTTCAAACAGCGTTTGCGCCAGCGGCGCGGGCTCTGGAAGTCCTGCAAATTGTGCAGCGCACACATGTGATCGGATGACGTGTTGATGTTCTCGCCTTCCCACCTGCTGGCCGCCACCGGGCGACAGGGCACACGAGCCGTGGCGGCAAGCGTATTCCTGGGCCTCGCGGTGCCCCCGCTCGCCAGTGCCGCAAAGCCGCTGCTGGTGCCCTGCGTGCTGGCCCTGCTGGTGATGTCGTTCATGCGGACCGACGTGCGGCAACTGGGCAATGTGCGGAATGCGCTGCTGCTGGCGGGTGCGCTGGTGTGGATCATGGGCATCCTGCCGGCCGCGCTCGGGCTCATTGTGAGCCATGTGCTGCCGCCATCGGACAATGGCGTGATGCTGGCGCTGGTGCTTCAGGCGGCAGCGCCCCCCATCATGTCCACGCCCGCCTTTGCGGTGCTGCTGGGCATCGAGGCGTCCGTCAGCCTCGGCATCATGCTCCTGGCCCTGTGTGTCGTGCCCTTTTCCGCCCCGCTGATGGTCTCCAGCTTCACGGACGGAGCACTTTCGCTCGACGGGCTGGATCTCGCGCTGCGCCTCGGCGGGGTGCTGGCGGTGAGCACGGCGGGAGGCTTCGGGCTGCGTGCGATTCTCGGGACGAGGCGCATCGCGCACTATAACGACCATCTCAATGGCGTGAACGTGCTGCTGCTGCTGGTGCTCGCCGTCGCCTTCATGGATGGGGTGACACTGCGCTTCCTCGCGGAGCCCATGCTGGTGATCGGCATCGCCGCCCTTGCCGCCGGCGTGTCGCTGCTAGCGTTCGCGGCGACCTTCCTGCTGTTCCGGCGCGCGGGCGGGGGGCAGGACCTGATGCTGGGCTTTGCCGCCGGGAACCGCAATCTCGGCCTGCTGGTGGCGGCGACGGGGGGGCTGCTGCCTGACACCACATGGCTCTATGTCGCGCTGGCGCAGTTTCCCATCTATCTCCTGCCCTATCTGCTGCGGCCCCTCGCCAACCGGCTCCTGCGGGTCGCTCCGGAGCCCTGACACCGTCAGCGCTACCGCAAGCCGTGCCGATCTGGTAGATCGCGCGTCTGATTGTGAATGTGAAAGAGTGCCGCCATGATCCCCCGCTACAGCCGGCCCGAGATGGCCGACATCTGGACCCCTGAATCGCGTTTCCGCATCTGGTTCGAGATCGAGGCCCATGCCGCGAGCGCCATGGCGGAACTCGGCATCGTGCCGAAGCAGGCCGCCGAGACCATCTGGGAGAAGGGCCGGCACGCCCAGTTCGATGTGGAGCGCATCGACGCCATCGAGCGCGAAGTGAAGCACGACGTCATCGCGTTCCTGACCCATCTCTCCGAGATCGTCGGGCCGGAAGCGCGCTTCGTCCATCAGGGCATGACGTCCTCCGACGTGCTGGACACCTGCTTTGCCGTCCAGCTCACCCGCGCTGCGGACCTGTTGATCGCGGACGTGGACCGGGTCCTCACCGTGCTGGAGCGGCGCGCGTTCGAGCACAAGCTGACGCCCACCGTCGGCCGCTCCCACGGCATTCATGCCGAGCCCACCACGTTCGGCATCAAGCTCGCCATTGCCCATGCGGAATTCCAGCGCAGCCGCGCCCGTCTGGTCGCGGCGCGGGCGGAAATCGCAACCTGCGCCATTTCCGGTGCGGTGGGCACCTTCGCCCATGTGGACCCGCGCGTTGAAATCTACGTGGCCGAGAAGATGGGGCTTCAGGTGGAGACCGTCTCCACGCAGGTGATCCCGCGCGACCGCCACGCCATGTTCTTTGCAACCCTCGGGGTGGTCGCCTCTTCCGTGGAGCGCCTCGCCACCGAGATCCGCCATCTCCAGCGCACCGAGGTCCTGGAGGCGGAGGAGTATTTCTCCGAGGCGCAGAAGGGCTCCTCGGCCATGCCGCACAAGCGCAACCCGGTGCTGACCGAGAACCTGACGGGCCTTGCCCGCATGGTGCGCGCCTATGCGATGCCGGCCATGGAGAATGTGGCGCTGTGGCACGAGCGCGACATCTCCCACTCCTCGGTGGAGCGGATGATCGGCCCGGATTCCACCATCACCCTGGACTTCGCGCTGATGCGCCTCGCCGGCGTCATCGACAAGCTGGTCGTGCATGCCGACAACATGCAGAAGAACATGGACAAGCTGGGCGGGCTCATCCACTCCCAGCGCGTGCTGCTGGCGCTGACCCAGAAGGGCGCCAGCCGCGAGGATTCCTATCGCCTCGTCCAGCGCAACGCGATGCGGGTCTGGCGCGGCGAGGGCGACTTCCGCACCTTCCTGCTGGATGATGCCGATGTGCGCAAATTCCTCTCCGAGGACGACATCAACGAGAAGTTCGATCTCGGCTACCACCTGAAGCATGCCGACACGATCTTCCAGCGGGTGTTCGGCCGCGCCTGAGCCCGGCTGGCAGAGCAAAAAGAAAGGCCCGGAACCTTACGGTTCCGGGCCTTTTTTACGTTTACCGCCCTGCGTCAGCCGATGGCGCGATCGCGGATGGCGATGCCTTTTTCCTCGAACAGGGGGATGAGTTCGCCCGCCTGGAACATCTCGCGCATGATATCGCAGCCGCCGAGGAATTCGCCCTTCACATAGATCTGGGGAATGGTCGGCCAGCTCGCATAATCCTTGATGCCCTGGCGCAGCTCGTCGGATTCAAGAACATTGATGCCTTTGAACGGCACGCCAACATGGTCGAGAATCTGGACCACCTGGCCGGAGAAGCCGCACATGGGGAATTGCGGCGTGCCCTTCATGAACACCACCACGTCGTTGCCCTTGACCTCGCGGTCGATGAATTCGCGAATGCTCATTTTATGCGCCTGGAAGTAGGCTGGCCACGCCAGCAGTCATGTCTGCAAGATCGGGCTTCAGGCGGCAAAGCGCAAGGGTGTCGCACATGCATTCCCCTGCCCGGCCGCAATGGCACCCGCGCGGCGCCGGGAGACCCGCCTATTTCTTGGGCGCGTAAAACGTGCCGTCCACTTCCGCGATGTCGTCCTGATCCAGCCGGCGGACCTCAAGGACGGTGCGTGGCGGATAGGGACCGTCGCCCCAAAGCTCGGACTGCACCTTGTTCACAAGCGGACGGTGGCGCACCACGTCGGTCACGAAGATGGTGAGGCGCACCGCGTCCTTCAGGCTCGCGCCTTCCGCATTCGCGACCGCCATCATGTTCTTGAACATCTGACGGATGCGGGCTTCCTCGCCTTCCACCAGCTTGCCGGTGGCCGGATCCACGCCCCGCATGCCGCCCACGAACACGAAATCACCGGCCCGCGCCCCGACACTCCAGCTGCCACTGGGCTGGACCGATCCGGGCGGCGGCGTGATGATTTGGACGCCGGTTGACTGCGCAGCCGCAGGGAAAGCGAGCAGGAGCGCGCCTGCCACCACCGATGGCGTGATCCGCCGATGAAAGATCATGAAAGAAATCTCCTAATCATTCCAAGTGGATAGGAGCAATCTTTCATGCCTTGCGGCATCAGGCAACCGATGGTCTCACTCCGGCGCGGAGGTTTTCAGCGCCAGGGCATGCAGGACACCGCCCATATTGCCCTGAAGGGCGGCATAGACGATCTGGTGCTGCTGCACCCGGCTTTTGCCCCGGAAGGCTTCGGACACGATGGTCGCGGCATAATGGTCGCCATCTCCAGCCAGGTCCTGGATCGAGACCTGGGCGTCGGGAAGGGCGTCCTTGATCAGGCGCTCGATGTCGGCGGCTGCCATGGCCATGGTGAAGTCCTCGTGATCTGGAGTTCCGGCGCGCTGCGCGCCGGAAGGATGCCTCAGCCGCTGGCGCCCATATAGATGGGCAGCCAGGTTTCGTTCCGGTCGCGCAGCGATTCCACAAAGATCGAGCGCTCTCCCGGGAGGGCGAGACGATCGCCGCCGGTCTTCCCCAGCTTCAGCAAGGGAACGCCGGCCGCTTCCGCGCGGCGCACGATCTCGGCGCCCTCGCCATGGGCCGCGACGATGACGTAGCGGGCCTGATCCTCGCCGAACCAGAAGGCGTGGGCGGGCATGCCGGCGGGCTTGTCGAGGGACGCGCCCATCTTGCCGGCCATGGCCATCTCCGCAACCGCCACCAGAAGGCCGCCATCGGACACGTCATGAACGGCGGTGACCAGTTCTTCCTGGATGAGGGCGCGGACGAAATCGCCGTTGCGCTTCTCGGCCACCAGATCGACCGGCGGCGGGGCGCCCTCCTCCCGGTCATGCACCGTGGCGAGATAGGCCGAGGCGCCGAGCCAGCCCGTGGTCTTGCCCACCACATAGACAGGCTCGCCCGCGGACTTGAAGGCCAGCGTCATGCTCTTGGCCATGTCGTCGATGAGGCCCACGCCGCCAATGGTCGGCGTCGGCAGGATCGCCTGACCGTTGGTCTCGTTGTAGAGGCTGACATTGCCCGACACGATCGGGAATTCCAGTGCCTCGCAGGCCGCGCCGATGCCCTTCACGCAGCCGACGAACTGGCCCATGATCTCGGGACGCTCGGGATTGCCGAAGTTCAGGTTGTCGGTGACCGCGATGGGGGTCGCGCCGACCGCCGTCAGGTTGCGCCACGCTTCGGCCACCGCCTGCTTGCCGCCTTCGAAGGGGTCCGCCTCGCAATAACGGGGGGTCACGTCCGTAGTGAGGGCCAGAGCCTTGGGGCCGTCCTCGACGCGGACCACAGCGGCGTCGCCACCGGGCTTCTGCACCGTGTTGCCGAGAATGAGGTGGTCATACTGCTCCCAGACCCAGCGCTTGGAGCACAGGTCCGGCGACATGATGAGGGTGTCCAGCGCATCGGCCAGCGACACGCTTTCCGGCACATCCGCAGGTGCGATCTCCGGGCGGGCCGGGCTCTCCACGAACGGGCGGTAATATTCCGGCGCCTCGTCACCCAGTTCCTTGATGGGCAGGTCCGCTTCCACCAGGCCCTTGTGCTTCACAACGAACCGCAGCGTGTCCGTGGTGCGGCCGATAATGGCGAAGTCGAGCCCCCACTTGCGGAAAATGGCCTCCGCTTCGGCTTCCTTGCCGGGCGCGAGCACCATGAGCATGCGCTCCTGGCTTTCCGAGAGCATCATCTCATAAGCCGTCATGCCGGTTTCGCGGCAAGGCACGGCGTCGAGGTCCAGTTCGATGCCGAGGTCGCCCTTGGCGCCCATCTCGACGGCCGAACAGGTCAGGCCCGCCGCGCCCATGTCCTGAATGGAAATGACGCAGCCGGCCTTCATGATCTCAAGGCAGGCTTCCAGCAGCAGCTTTTCGGCGAAGGGATCGCCGACCTGGACGGTGGGGCGCTTTTCCTCGGCATCCGCGCCGAACTCGGCCGACGCCATGGTGGCGCCGTGAATGCCGTCGCGGCCGGTCTTGGAGCCGAGATACACGATGGCCCGGCCGACGCCGCTCGCCGCCGCATAGAAAATCTCGTCCGTACGCGCGAGGCCGACAGCCATGGCGTTGACGAGGATGTTGCCGTTATACCGCTCGTGGAATCCCACCGAGCCGCCGACGGTCGGCACGCCGAAGGAATTGCCATAGCCGCCGATGCCGGCGACAACGCCGGCCACCAGATGGCGGGTGCGCGGATGGTGGCAGTCACCGAACCGCAACGCGTTCAGCGCCGCGACGGGGCGCGCGCCCATGGTGAACACGTCGCGGAGAATGCCGCCCACGCCTGTCCCGGCGCCCTGATAGGGCTCGATGAAGGAGGGGTGGTTGTGGCTTTCCATCTTGAACACGACGGCAAGGCCGTCGCCGATGTCCACCACGCCCGCATTCTCGCCCGGCCCCTGGATGACCCGCGGGCCGGTGGTGGGCAGCGTGCGCAGCCACACCTTCGAGGACTTGTACGAGCAGTGCTCGTTCCACATGGCCGAGACGATGCCCAGCTCGGTCACGGACGGCTCGCGTCCGATCAGCGTCAGGAAGCGCTGATATTCTTCCGGCTTGAGGCCATGCTCCGCCACGAGTTCCGGCGTGATCTTCGGGGTATTGGGGATAAGGTTCACGTCAGTCCGGTCCCATCCGGCGGTCGCCTGGCCCTCGGCCGGCTGCCGCATCGACATGCAGGGTCAATTGTGTCCGTCGCACCCGGTCCGGCCATCACAGGCCGGACGGAGGACGGTCACGCCGCCTTCAGCGCCGCAGCGAGGCTCTCGAACAGACCGCGTCCGTCCGTCGGGCCGATCTCCGGCTCGATATAGTTTTCCGGGTGCGGCATCATGCCGAGAATGTTGTGCTTCTCGGAATAGATCCCGGCGATCCCGTTGATGGCCCCGTTGGGACCGTCCGTCTCGTCGATCTCACCATCGGGGCGGGCATAGCGGAAGGCCACGCGCCCCTCGGATTCCAGCCGGCGGATGGTTTCCTCGTCCGCCGTGTAATTCCCCTCGCCATGGGCGACGGGAATCTTCAGCACCTCGCCCTTGCGATAGGCCTTGGTGAAGGGGGTATCGGCCCGCTCCACGCGCAGGTTCACTTCGCGGCACACAAAGCGCAGCTTGGCGTTGCGCACCAGCACACCCGGCAGCATGCCGGCCTCGCAGAGAATCTGGAAGCCGTTGCAGATGCCGAGGACCAGCCCGCCCTTGTCCGCATGGGCGCGCACGGCACCCATGATGTTGGCCCGCGCCGCGATGGCACCGCAGCGCAGATAGTCGCCGTAGGAAAAACCGCCACCCAGCAGCACCAGATCGGTGCCGGCCGGCAGCTCGGTTTCCGCATGCCAGACCGTGGAAACCCGGGCGCGCGACACGAGTGTCAGCGCCCGCTCCGCGTCGCGCTCCCGGTTCGTGCCGGGAAACAGGATGACGGCGGCTTTCATTCGGCGAACTCGATCCGGTAGGTCTCGATGACCGTGTTGGCGAGCAGCTTGTCGCAGGCGTCCTTAAGGACCCCTTCGGCCGCGTCGCGGTCATTGCCGGCCAGCTCGACGTCAAACACCTTGCCCTGACGGACACTCTGCACGCCCGCCACTCCGAGTGAGCGCAGCGCGCCCTCGATGGCCTTGCCCTGCGGGTCGAGAACCGCAGATTTCAGCGTGACGATCACACGCGCTTTCATGACACCCACTCATAACGGAAGCGGGGGGCCTTATGCCCCCCGTTCAATTCAGGATCAAGGGTTCGCCGTCACTTCACCAGAACCGGGCCTTTGCCCTGGGTCTGTTCGTTCTCAGCCAGAATGCCGAGACGGCGCGCTACCTCGGAATAGGCTTCGACCAGCCCGCCCATGTCACGGCGGAAACGGTCCTTGTCCAGCTTGTCGGACGACTTGATGTCCCACAGGCGGCAGGAATCCGGGCTGATCTCGTCGGCAACGACAATCCGCATCATGTCGTTTTCCCAGAGCCGGCCGCATTCCATCTTGAAATCCACAAGACGGATGCCGACGCCCAGGAAAAGACCGGACAGGAAATCGTTCACCCGGATCGCGAGGGCGATGATGTCGTCGATCTCCTGGGTGGTCGCCCAGCCGAACGCCGTCGCATGCTCTTCGGAAACGAGCGGATCGTTGAGCGCATCGTTCTTGTAATAGAACTCGATGATCGATCGCGGCAGCGCCGTCCCTTCCTCGATGCCGAGGCGGGTGGAGAGCGAACCGGCGGCCACGTTGCGGATCACGATCTCGAGCGGGATGATCTCGACTTCACGAATCAGCTGCTCGCGCATGTTCAGGCGACGAATGAAGTGCGTGGGCACTCCAATGTCGTTGAGGCGCGAGAAGATGTATTCCGAGATCCGGTTGTTCAGGACCCCCTTCCCGTCAATGACGTCGTGCTTCTTGTTATTGAAAGCAGTGGCGTCATCCTTGAAGTGCTGGATAAGCGTGCCGGGCTCAGGGCCTTCATACAGGACCTTGGCCTTGCCTTCGTAAATTCGCCGGCGCCGGCTCATGGGGGTATACCGTCGATTGAGGAAATCCATGGGTTTGCCAAGGCTCCGTTCGTGTGACGTTCCTCGGCGGGGATCTGCCGTGGCCGTTTTTGCGGCGCACGCGACACCCCTTCGGACACTAGCCCATCGCAGGGCGGGATACAACGCGCTGTCACACGGTGCATCTCAGCCATGCATCGCGACACCCTGCACGTTGATCTAGGGGAAGCCGACCTATATTCAAGGGCGCTGAGTGGGGAGGCGACATGCGCTTCCCTGATATCGGCGGCAAAAAGTTACCGAGAGGCAGCCATGACCACGTTCGATTCGCGCGAGGACGGCTTCGAAAAGGCGTACGCGCTGGACGAGGAAATCCGTTTCAAGGCCCTGGCGCGCCGGAACAAGCTGCTCGGCCTGTGGGCGGCCGAGAAGCTCGGCCTGTCGGAAGAAGCAGCCCAGGCCTACGCCAAGGAAGTGGTGGTGGCCGACCTTGAGGAGCACGGCGACGAGGACGTGTTCCGCAAGCTGCGCACCGATTTCGACGCCAAGGGCGTGCAGGTCTCCGACCATCAGATCCGCCGCAACATGGACGAGTTCCTCGCCCAGGCGGTGCAGGCCATCCGCACAGCCGAGTGATACCGGCGCGGTCACGCTGAGGTCGCAAGTTCGGGGCAAGTTTGGCGAGGCTAAAGTCGCCTCGCCGGCATGTCCGGCTGGAGTGCAGCGGCGGAGCGGGAATCATGAGACGTTGGATCGCAGGACTGGTCGCCGGCGCGGCGCTGACCATGGCGGCTGGACCCGCTCTGGCCATGAGCGCGCAGGTGCTGCGCGATCTCAATGTGCGATCTGGCCCGGGAACGAATTTCCGGGTCATGGGCACGGTGCGTGCCTACACGAATGTGGAAGTGCTGGGCTGCACGCCGGCCTGGTGCTCCATCGCCTGGCCCGGCCCGGCCTTCGTGTCCGCCGCCTATCTCGGCTTCAATGGACCGCCGCCTTATGTGAGCGGCCCGCTTCTGGTCCCGGTTGTGCCGGTGGTGCCCATGTCGCCGGCAACGCCGGTTGTGATCACGGAGCCTAACCCGGCTGTGCTGGTGGCCCCGCCCCCGCCGGTCTATTACGGCCCGCCCAACAAGCTCTATGTGAATCCGCCGCCCCCACTGGCGCCCACGCCCGGCTATTACGGCGCCTACGGCATCTGGACCTGGTGAGCGCCAGAGCCGTTTTTGCCGCCGTGGCGTAATATTTGGCGATAAGCTGGCCTCCTGAAGGAGGCCACATGCCGCTTAATCCAGACTGGACCGACCTCGGCCTCCGGCTCGCCTGCTGCTTCCTGGCCTGCATGGTCATCGGGCTGGACAGGGAATGGCAGGAGCGCTCCGCCGGCATGCGCACGACGATTCTCGTCGGGCTCGCGGCCTGCATTGCCGCCATCAGCGCCAACCTGCTGCTGTCTCTGGGAACGGACGCGCTCGGAGAGGACATGCGGGCGGATGTCCTGCGCCTGCCTCTCGGCATCCTCACCGGCATGGGCTTTATCGGCGCGGGCGCCATCGTGCGGCGCGGCGACGGATTCGCGCAGGGCGTAACGACGGCGGCGACCCTTTGGTTCGTGACGGTGATGGGCCTCTGCTTCGGGGCGGGTCAGCTTCTGCTGGGCGGCGCGGCCTTTGCCCTTGGTCTGGTGACCCTGTGGCTGCTCAAATATCTGGAAAGGCGCCTCCAGCAGCGCCGGGAGGCGGAATTGACCATCTGCCTCGCCCGGGAGGGGCCGTCGGAAGAGCGGATCAAGGAATTGCTGGATGACGCGGGCGTGCGCATCCGCCGCGCCTTTGTGCGCTACGAGCCCGCGACCGACCGGCGGGAATATCGCTTCTCCCTCTGGTGTCGCGCCGAGCCGGGCACCCTGCCTCCCTTCCTTGCCACCTTGCGCACCCTGCCGGGGGTGGACCAGATCGACTGGGAGATGTGACCCTGAAACGCAGAAGGCCGCCCGGAGGCGGCCTTCCAGAACGAACGGAAAGATCCGATCAGCGCGAGTAGAACTCGACCACCAGGTTCGGTTCCATCTGCACCGGATAGGGCACTTCGTTCAGCTCGGGGATGCGCACGAAGGTGGCAGCGAGCTTGTTGGTGTCCAGTTCCAGATAGTCGGGAACGTCACGCTCGGCGAGCTGCTGGGCTTCGAGCACCAGAGCGAGCTGCTTGGAGGCGTCCTTCACCTCGATCACGTCCCCGACCTTCACCTGGTAGGAGGGGATGTTCACGCGGCGGCCGTTCACCTTCACGTGGCCGTGGCTCACGAACTGGCGGGCGGCGAACACGGTGGGAACGAACTTGGCGCGGTACACCACGGCGTCGAGGCGACGCTCCAGCAGGCCGATCAGGTTGGCGCCGGTGTCGCCCTTGAGGCGGGAGGCTTCAACATAGATGGCGTGGAACTGCTTCTCGCCGATGGAGCCGTAATAGCCCTTCAGCTTCTGCTTGGCGCGGAGCTGCACGCCGAAGTCGGAGAGCTTGCCCTTGCGGCGCTGGCCGTGCTGGCCGGGGCCGTACTCACGACGATTCACGGGGCTCTTCGGGCGGCCCCAGATGTTTTCACCCATGCGGCGGTCGATTTTGTGCTTCGCCGCGATGCGCTTGCTCATGTAACGCTGATCCTGTCAGTTGTGACTTCGGATTGGATCGCGCCCCTCCTCTGTAGCAGGAACATTCCCGCCACTGACAGACCTTGACGGCGCGCTGCCGGCTCGGTCACGGGTGCAACTACCAAACGACATTCCGCCGGCGGATCACTCCACCAACGAAGAAGCGGCTTCTAAGTGCGGTTGCGCCGCTTGTCAATTGCGATGCGTTGCCTGCAAACGGCTCGCGGCGCAATCCGGGCCGATTGTGACCCCTCGCTGGGCCTGTCCGCGTCGGAATACGCAAAGCCCGACATCCATCAAACGCGGAACGGAGGTCGCGTTCCCTCACGTCGCTCTTTAGGCTTGGTCGTCCGGAGAATGTCCACCCATGCGATTCCTTGTCTTCCAGCACGCCCCCACCGAGCATCCCGGCAGCTTCCGCGATTTCATGACCGCCGATGGAATTGGCTGGGACACCGTGTCTTTTGATGACGGCGGCACCATTCCGGCCTCCGGCCACCACGATGCCCTTCTCGTGCTCGGCGGACCGATGGATGTGTGGGAGGAGGACATCCATCCCTGGCTCCGCGCGGAAAAAGCCTTCATCGCGGACTGGGTGCGCGCCGGCCGCCCGTATCTCGGCATCTGCCTCGGGCATCAATTGCTGGCCGATGCGCTCGGCGGCACGGTGGGGAAGATGGACCACCCGGAAGTCGGCGTGTGCGAGGTCCGCCTGACCCATGAGGGTGTCGCCTCCCCGCTGTTCTCCGGCTGCGCCCCGGCCTTGCCGACGCTCCAGTGGCACGGCGCGGCGGTCACGGCGCTTCCGGCTGGGGCAAAGGTACTGGCCGCAAACGACCATTGCGCCATCCAGGCGTTGCAGGTGGGGCCACGGGCCTTCGGCATCCAGTATCATGTGGAGATCATCGACCGCACGGTGCGCGACTGGGGCGCGATCCCGGAATACCGGTGCGCGCTGGAGAGCATCACCGGCGCCGGCGGGCAGGAGCGGCTGGAAGAGGCCACCGCCGCACGCATGGTGGAGTTCCACGCCGCCGCGCGCACGCTCTATGGCAATTTCCGCGATCTGGTGCCGAAGCGTTGAGCCTCAGCGCCCGCCCCGCAGGGCATTCAGCACCTTGAGGCCGGGATAGCCGTCCGCCGGCTCGATGCCGGCCTGCTGCTGGAAGGCCCGCACCGCCCGCATGGTGCCCGAGCCCACGCGCCCGTCCGTTCCGCCGGTATCGAAGCCGGCCCGCGTGAGGCGGACCTGGACTTCCTGGATCTCCGCCAGCGTCATGGCCCGCTCGCCATTCGGCCACGGGGTCACGAACGGCCCCTCCCCCATCACCCGGTCCCCCAGATGGCACACCGCGAGCGCGTAGCTGGATGAGGGATTGTAGGACCGCACGGCATAGAAATTCGGCAGCAACAGCAGAGCCGGCCCGCCCGCTCCGCCGGGAAGCCAGAGGCGCGCCTCGGCGTCATAGCCGGCGATGGACTTGCCATCCACCATCGCCACGCCGCGTGATGCCCAGGTGTCCAGCGACCGCCAGGTGCGGTTATCAGCGAGTTGCGTGTCGAACCCGTCCGGAACGCGGGCCTCGAAGCCCCACGGCTCTCCGCGCCGGTACTTGCCGCGCTTCATGATGTAGTTTGCGGTTCCGGCAAGCGCGTCGTCCGGGCGGCCGAACGGCGAAATGCGGCCATTGCCTTCGAAGTCCACGCCCATATTGAGCCAGACTTCCGGCATCCACTGGGTATGTCCCATGGCGCCGGCCCATGAGCCGACCATCTCCTGAGGCGTGCCCCATCCGCGCTGGACGATCACCAG